>JAYZAC010000094.1:0-4234 GCA_036339875.1 bacterium
GAGGATCTTTCAAATGCGGAGCAATATTTTCAAAAAATTAAAATTAAGGGGTCAAAATGAAAATAATCTTTGTTACAGGCGGGGTTATTTCGTCATTGGGTAAAGGTATTTTTTCTGCTTCACTGGGTCACCTTCTCAAGAGTCGGGGTTTACAGGTATGTATTCAAAAGCTTGATCCATATATTAATGTTGACCCAGGAACAATGTCGCCCTACCAGCATGGTGAGGTTTTTGTTACGGATGATGGTGCAGAAACCGATCTAGATATCGGCCATTATGAGCGTTTTTTGGATGATCATTTATCAGCACTCGATAATGTGACAACAGGTCAAGTGTATTGGGACGTGATTACCAAAGAGCGGCGCGGAGATTATCTAGGTGCTACAGTACAGGTTATTCCGCATATTACGAATGAAATAAAGGCTCGAATTTTAGATGCTGGAAGAGAAAAAAATTCAGATGTATTGATAGTAGAAGTTGGTGGTACTGTAGGAGATATAGAATCTCTTCCATTTCTAGAAACTATTCGTCAGGTTCGCCAGGAGTTAGGTTATGAGAATGTCTTATTCGTTCATCTGACGCTTGTACCTTTTTTTAATAGTGCTGGAGAGTTAAAAACGAAACCCACTCAGCATAGCGTAAAAGAACTTCGAAGTATTGGAATAAGCCCCGACGTTATTGTCTGTAGAACCGAGGCTACGCTCAGTCAAGATATAAAAGATAAGATTGCTTTATTTTGTAATGTCAAACCTTCGGCAGTTTTAGAATGTTTAACTTGTCCTTCCATATACATGGTTCCTCAAGCTCTTAAAGAGCAAGGTATCTTAGAAACTGTAGCTCAGCACTTTAAATTAAGTCTTAATGAGAATGAATCTAGTTTTCTAACAGATTACGTGGCTAGAATGAAAACTCTTCAAGATGAAGTAGTTATCGCTATGGTTGGTAAGTATACAGAACTGCATGATGCTTACATGAGTGTCTCAGAAGCGCTTAAGCATGCAGGTGTTAAGCATTCTGCTAATGTGAGAATTGAGTTTGTAGACTCTGAAGACTGGAATCCCCAAGATCTTCAGAAGGTCGGTGGTATTCTAGTTCCTGGCGGATTTGGTATACGCGGTATTGAGGGTAAAATTAAGATGATTAAATTTGCTCGTGAAAATAATATTCCATTCTTGGGGATATGTTTGGGTATGCAGTGTGCTGTTATTGAATTTGCCCGAAATGTGTGTGGTATTAATAATGCTAACTCCAAAGAGGTAGATGATAACTGCATGAATGCTGTGATCGATATAATGGCGGATCAAAAATCTACAGATAGTAAAGGCGGTACAATGCGTTTAGGCGCCTATCCTTGTAAAATCCGCCAGGGTACTCACACTCATAAAGTATATGAAGGTGAGGATGAAGTTTTTGAGCGGCATCGGCATAGATTTGAGGTTAATAATGCTCACGTGATGGAACTAGAGAATCATGGGATGACTTTTTCTGGGAAATCGCCAAATGGAAATTTAGTTGAAATTATAGAACTTAAAGACCACCCATATTTTATAGGCTGTCAATTTCATCCAGAATTTCTTTCTAGACCTCATAAGCCGCATCCTTTATTTCAAGGACTTATAAAAGCTGCTCAGCAACGCACAAAATAAGGCGCTGCATCGCTTGATTAAAGATGTTTTGGCTTGATTCAGGCCTGAGCTGAGGTACAATGTCATTCTGTTAACAGAGTGGAGAAGAAAATGATTCCTGAAACCAGATCTTTTGAAATTGCTAAAGGGGTGTTAATTGGAGGAAAGTCCTCCTTTGTACTATTTGCAGGGCCATGTATTGCGGAGAGTCGTGATTTACTTTTTGAGGTGGCGGGCCAAATGCAAGAAATCTGTAATGATTTGAAAATACCTTATGTATTCAAATCATCTTTTGATAAAGCCAACCGTTCATCGATTAGTGGCTATCGAGGACCTGGTGTTGAGAAAGCTTTAGCTTGGCTATCTGAAGTGAAGAAGGAGCTGAATCTACCAATAATTACAGACGTACATTTGCCCGAACAATGCTCTATGGTGGCTGAAGTAGCAGATGTTTTACAAATTCCTGCATTTTTATGCCGTCAAACTGATTTAGTTCAAGCTGCAGCCGAAACGGGTAAAATGATCAATGCAAAAAAAGGCCAATTTTTGTCTCCTTGGGAAGTAAATAACATTATTTCAAAGGTAGAATCATGCGGTAATCAAAAAATTGGTATCACCGAAAGAGGTTTTAGCTTCGGTTACAATAATCTTGTAGTAGACCAGCGTTCTTTTCCTGTAATTCGTAGTTATGGTGTGCCGGCTATATTTGATGGTACGCACAGTGTTCAGCTTCCTGGTGGCTTAGGAGCTTCTACTGACGGTCAAAGAGAATACATCCCCAATTTGACCAGAGCGGCGGTAGCTAATGGTATCGATGGTCTCTTCATGGAGTGCCACCCTAAACCTAGTGAGGGTTTATCGGACCCAACTACAATGTATCCGCTTGATCAAATGAAAGCTTTATTAACTCAATTAAAGGCATTGGATGATGTTGTGAAAAATGGAGAGTTTCTTGAGAGATAATCTAAGTCAATCAGAGAAGATTGTCGCTGCAAAAAAGCTACTGAAAATTCAACAAAAAGCAATTTCAAACCTTGAGGATGTGTTGGAATGTGAAGCTTTTCAAAAAGCAGTGGAGTTAATAATAAATTGCTCCGGTAGAGTAGTAGTGAGTGGAATGGGTAAATCAGGCTTGATTGGGCAGAAAATAGCAGCTACATTAGCTTCAACAGGTACACCTTCTTTCTTTATGCATCCAGGCGAAGCTCTGCATGGTGATTTAGGAATGACTCGCAAAGAGGATGTATTTTTACTGCTTTCTAATAGTGGTGAAACTGAAGTAATCCAGTTACTACCTTCATTAAAATTGTTTGGCAATTCAGTAGTTTCCATATCGGGCCGTGCAGATTCTACTCTAGTCAGGCAATCAGATGCTCCAATTATATATCAAGTTGATGAAGAGGGATGTCCGATTGGATTAGCGCCGATGGCAACAACAACAGTTACCCTTGTACTTGGAGATGCTTTAGCTACGGTTTTGATGACAGCAAGAGGATTTCGACGAGATGATTTTGCAAAATATCATCCAGCAGGTAGTTTGGGTCGTCGTTTACTTACCAGAGTAAGTGATCTCATGGTGAGAGAATTGCCTACATTAGGCGAAGATTCAAATATGCGTGACGCATTGGAATTGCTTATTGAAACAAATCTTGGTGTCGTCATGATTCAAAATCAAGCAGGTAAGTTAATGGGTGTTATTTCGGATGGCGATGTGAAAAGAGTAATTCATAAGTCAGAAAATTTCTTGGAGTCGTCTGTACTAAATGTTATGACAAGTAATCCGCGTACGATAAGTTCAAATACGCTTGCAGAAAAAGCATTGCGTGATATGGAAACTGACGAGCGATTAATCACCTTCATGCCGGTGGTTGATAATGAAAAATTAGTAGGATTATTGCGTTTGCATGAGATTATTCAAGCTAAAATTAAGTAAGCTTTTTTGAAAGTCACTGATAGTTACTACAAGGGTCAATTTTTTTAATGGAATTTCGTTAAAGTGTTCGTTATAAAGGAAATGCATGAGTGGATTACATTACAAAATTTTGATTTCAGATGTTGATGGTGTGATGAATGACGGTAAATTATTCATTGGACCTGACGGAGAGGAGCCTTACAAAAATTTTAATGTAAAAGATGGGATGGGTATAAAATTGTTACAAAAAGCTGATGTGATTTTTGCTGTAATAAGTGGCAGAGGAAGTCGCCCACTTCAAGGACGTATGGACCAACTTGGAGTTCAAGAGCTTCACATGCGAATATCTAATAAAGAAGTAATTCTCAGGGAAATATTAGATCGTTACAACCTTAGACCCAATCAAGCGGTTTATATTGGAGATGATGTAAACGACCTTGTTATTCAAAAATTTATTAAAGCCGGAGGAGGATTATTTTGTTGCCCAAAAGATGCAGTGCCACAGATACTCGAGTGTTCGGATTTAATTCTTACAAGACCAGGTGGAGAGGGCGTACTACGTGAGTTGATTGATCGTTTAATAGAAAACGATTTACCAATTTTCCCCAAAAACTCTCAGGTTTGAGATGATTACTAAATTCGCTCCTTGGTTAGTGTTGATATTTGTTCTGACCGGATTATATCTTCTTCATGATAA
>JAYZAC010000095.1:0-78225 GCA_036339875.1 bacterium
ATTTTAGCGGATTATTTCACAGGCAGTATTTAAACACACCTTCCTACAGCGACTCATGCAAAGAGCGCGGTTCGCCCTCATGCTCTTTAGGCATTGGCAAAAACTGCTGCTGCTGAGCCATAATTGTCATCATCCTGTATAACCCTAGTTCACAGGGGAAGTTATCTAATTCATCGAGACTAGTAAAACAGAATTCACCGATTTCTGGCGAAATACAATCTATCATATCTGTTGGAGGACTCTTCAGCACCGCGAAGAAAGTTGTACGCATTTGATCCAAGCCTTCATGCCTATCAATAGAGTAATCGACGTACAGACACCCTTGAATAGTCGCTTCCACACCAAAATCATCTCGCATGAAACGTTTTGCGGATTTTACAGAACTTTCTCCAAATCGAATCTCAGATTCCGGTAATGTCCACTGATGTGAATATTTATTCAACACCAGTAGGATTCTCTGCTGATCGTCCATCAGAAGAACACTACTTAGACGAACGGCAGCGTCCGTTTCTGAGCTTTTATATTCCACTTTCTCTACAGTTTCCTCGTTTTCAAGAGTCTTAGAATGCAAGGCTGTCTCCTCGTAACTTGCTATGATTTCACTTTGCTAAAATGTAACCATCAAACTTCTAAAATTAATGGATGCAGACAAGGTACACCCTAGTACCCAGCCTAAGCAACCCGTTGACAAATTAGTGTTTTTGGGGTCTGACCACCCACATTAAACTCAAAGATAAAATCAAAAATGCTAGGACTCCCATGGATACTGCATTTTCGTGCAATGTACTACGTTTTATATCTTTTGAATCTGCATAAATATAATTTCGATCCCAACGACCTTGTTTGAAATTTATTTTCGAAACCACACCATCTTTTGGGTGAAATTCCAAATTTACATCTTTTTTCAATGGTGAATCAGTAGACTTACTCGCAAAATCTTGCCAATTTTGAGGAATGAATTTTTTTACAATTTGACCATCTTGCTTAAATTCGCCTGGAGTTTTAGCCACTAAAACTACTCCCGGCCGTTTTAGCAACTGTGCAGTATTAGCCAGAAAAGGATGATTATCTCGCGGTCCCACCATTACGGCTAATAGAAGACCAATTAATGCCGCACCTGCAATCATTCCTGAGCAGTACAATACGCCTGCCTCGCGAGATGATTCTATTCCTTCTTTCTCTTTCTTACTATTAGCTCTCCAGTCAACCCACATGCGAATTAAGCCACCTGCCATAATCGGCGTAGAAAGTGACATAGGAAGGTATAATCCGACGGCAAATGCCAGCGAATTAATACCGAGCATTTCAACTAACATTGCAATGAATACTCCTGAAAGCACTAATGCCCAAGGTAAATTACTACCAATAACGCCATCGATTACTAATTTCATCAAATTAGCTTGTGGAGCAGACAAAGCACCACTGGTAATCTGATCCTTAAGAGCATACATAACCAATCCCATGGTCAACCCTGCAGCGATTACACCGACAAATTCGCCCATTTGCTGACGACGAGGAGTTGCACCAACTAAGAATCCGGTTTTAAGATCCTGAGATGTATCCCCAGCAATTGCTGCAGCGATACAAACAAAGGCCCCCACAGTTAAAATGGCTACTTTGACATCCGGTAAATTATCTAATCCTGCAAAAATAAACAACAAGCAGGTTAAAATTAAAGTTGCAATGGTCATACCAGATACTGGATTTGAACTACTACCTAATAATCCAACAATCCGTGAAGAAACTGTTACAAAAAAGAATGAAAACACTACGATCAAAACAGCAGATACTGCAGCTGTTAAGAACATTGAATCAAACACTGTCGATCCAAGGTATACGGCAATAGCACATGCCAATCCAAGACTACCGAAAAGAATAAACCTCATAGGTAAGTCATTTTGTGTCCTTAAAGTACTTTTTCCACCAGATCCCATTCCTTTTAGGCCAGCGGTAAAGGATTCCACAATTACTGGAATACTCTTAATCAAAGCAAAAATCCCAGCAAAAGCAACCCCACCGGCACCAATATAACGAACATACTTTGACCATATCTGCCAAGGGCCCATATCTTTGAGAGCAACAGTAGTTTCTGGAAAAATAGGCGAAGAGATATGCTGCCCAAACATTGTAAATAAGGGTATTAAGACAAACCAACCCAGTAATCCACCAGCAAGCATAATCGCAGCAATTCGAGGACCAATAATGTAACCGACCCCTAGTAATTCAGGAGTTATTTCACCTGCAACTATTGCGCCTGGATAACCCGGCACATGGGCTTCTGGTTCTTTAGTCCATAGACCAAAAGTTTCTTTACTCATTAAGAACTGATACAAGCCACCAATACCCATCCCTGCGAATAAAACTTTAGCTTTACCAGCTTCACCCTGACCTGCAACCAGAACCTCTGCACAAGCAGTTCCCTCCGGATAAGGCAACTTCCCATGCTCGCGAACTATTAAAAAGCGACGCAATGGAATCATGAATAAGACTCCTAGCATTCCACCTAAAATACTAATCAGAACTAACTCTGATTTTGCTGGACTCAAACCCCATAAAAAAAATGCAGGGACTGTGAAAATTACTCCTGCAGCTAAAGACTCTCCTGCAGACCCAATAGTCTGTACCATATTAGTTTCAAGAATGGTGCCTCGACCCATAATCTTAAAAATTGCTACGGCCATAACTGCTGCGGGAATAGAGGCTGATACCGTTAATCCCACTTTTAGACCCAAATAGGCATTTGCCGCACCAAAAACAGCACCAATCAACGCTCCAATGATCATAGCTTTTGCTGTGAATTCGGCGATGTTCTCTTCAGGCCCCACGAATGGAGGATATTCCAGGCCGTCAATTACTTCGTAAGCTTTTGGAGAGAGTCTGTCTTTATTTTTCATAGAAGTTTCCTTGTAAGCCCCTTAAAGAGAGCGGTATAGTTTACGGCACAAAAAATCCATGTCAAGGAACAATTTTTAGCCATTTATTAGCTTGCAATATCACCATAGTTTGAATGTATTATTGTGCCTAATTGGAGGCCTTCGTGAAAACTAAAAATACTTTACAATCTTTACCATTAGATAATTCAACCGTATTTCTAAGGGCAGATCTTAACGTGCCACTAGATGGATCTGAAATTCGTGATCAAACTCGAATTCTGGCAAGCTTGCCCACAATTCAGCATTTACTCAATCGAAAATGCTTGATCGTTCTGGCGTCTCATCTTGGTCGTCCAAAAGGGAAACCTAACCCACAAATGTCCTTACTTCCAGTAGCTGAAAAACTAAAAGAATTACTTGATTATCCTGTTTATTTTGCCTCCGATTGTATTGGTGAAACTGTCAATAAATTAGTAGAAAATCACCAAGGTGAAACTGCCGTAATTGTTCTAGAGAATCTAAGATTTTACAAAGGTGAAACGGAAAATGACTCTGATTTTGCAGCTCAGCTAGCCGAAAATGCATCCTTCTATGTTAATGATGCTTTTGGTACAGCTCATCGTGCTCATGCCTCCACATTTGGTGTGGCGCAATTACTTCCAAGTGCACCGGGACTATTACTACAGAAAGAAATTCAATATCTAGGCGGTATCTTCGAAGCGCCCCAACGACCTTTAGTTACAATTCTTGGCGGATCAAAAGTAAGTACTAAGTTAACGGTCCTCAAAAGCTTGCTAGAAACCTCTGACAAAGTATTATTAGGCGGCGGTATGATATTCACCTTTTACAAAGCAATGGGCTTGAATATCGGTAAGTCTCTCTGTGAAGATGATTTCATTGAACAAGCTAATCAACTACTCCAGGGGTATGCTGACAAACTAATTCTTCCTGAAGATATTCGAGTTTGTAACGAAATAAAGGAAGGTGCAGAGGTAAAAGTGGTTGCTAAAGATAATATTCCACAAGACTTACTGGGCGTAGATATAGGACCCCAAACTGAAACAAATTACCAAAATATTCTAAGTGATTCTAAGACTGTACTTTGGAATGGTCCAATGGGTATTTTTGAAATTGAAGTCTTTGCTAATGGTACAAGAGCTATTTGCGAAGCTCTGGCTGAACTAGATGCCAATACAATAGTCGGTGGTGGTGATTCTGTAGCCGCAGTTACTCAAATGGGATACGAGACCAAAATGAGTCACATAAGCACTGGGGGCGGAGCATCGTTAGAATTCTTGGAAGGTAAAGAACTTCCAGGTGTAGCAGCACTGAGTTAGTACAGCAATAGATATTTTATTAACCTATGAAAATACCTGCTATCGTTGCAGTAGTACAGGTTACAAGCACACCCGCAAACATAGCACTCAAACCCATTTGTGCAAGGTCAGCCTTTCTATTCGGAGCGATCCCACCGATTCCACCAATTTGAATACCAACGCTGGCGAAGTTGGCAAAGCCACACAAGGCGTATGACGCCAGAATTTGGGTACGATAACTAATCTCACCATTGGCAACTAACTCACTCAAGTGAAAATAGGCAAGCAATTCAGTCAAAACAACCTTCTCACCCAACATTAATCCCATCACAGCACAATCCTGACTGGGTACTCCCATCAACCAAGCGAAAGGTGTGAAAATCCATCCTAAAATATTAGTAAATGAAATAACCATTGTGGTACCTGTGATCGATTGAACAAGCGGCGTGATTAAATCTACGAAAAATGAGTTGAGCATTGCCACAAGCGCTACGAATGCAATCAACATCCCAACAATATTTATCACCAACTGCGTACCCTCTCCAGCACCTCTGGCAGCAGCTTCGATAGCATTACCATCAAGTACTTCCACTTCCGTCTTTAACTCTCCCATAGTTTCAGATTCTTCGGTTTCAGGATAAATAATTTTAGATATCACCAAAGCACCGGGGGCAGCCATAGTGGATGCTGTCACTAAATGACCCGCTATTCCAGGAATACCACTTAAGACGGCCGCATACATGGCTAAAACGCCACCAGCCACAGTCCCGAAACCACCTGTCATCACAGCATGAAGTTCACTCCGAGTCATACCCGATATAAAAGGCTTAATGACAAGTGGAGCTTCTGTTTGACCCATGAAGATATTCGCAGAGCAAGATGTTGTTTCAGAGCCCGAAGTACCCATAACCTTTTGCACGACTCGAGCGATAACTCTTACAATAGGCTGCATAACACCAAAGAAATATAGCAACGACATTATAGATGAGAAGAAAATTACTGTAGGTAAAACCCAAAAAGCAAAAGTTTTTACTGCAGGATTCGTTCTACCTATAACTGTAGTTTGCTGCAGCTCCTTTATTTGATTACCGCTAGCATCCAATAGTACTTTTCCATCCGGACCTTTTTTAACAACATATTCAAGAGCACCATGCTTATCTACAGACTGAAAAACAAAATCTGCCCCCTTCTCCGAAAATCCCAATAATTTTTGTACAAAGGAGTCAATAGGTTTGAAAACATAATGTTGTACTGGAGGCTGAAGAACTACCAAGGCTACAAACACTTGAATTAAAAGTCCTGCTCCAACCAACCGCCAATTTACTGGCTTTGGATTTTTTCGGTGAATCCAACGATTGAGTCCATAGGCAATTAAGATGAAACCAAATACCCCTAGAACGTTAAAAGCGTTGAATGTGAGTGTTACTTCAGTTTCCAAAATAACTCCTATCGTACTTTGGTACTACTTATCAGTGTCTCTATGGTGACGTGTCCAATAAATTGTTTCTGATTCGAGCTGCAGCTCTTCATACAATCTTTCAACCACAGCTACAGACCTATGATGTCCACCAGTACATCCTATTCCTACTGTAAGGGTACGACGACCCTCGTGTTCATAATCTGGGAGCATACCCGAAATAAACTCTTTAATTCGAGCTAATGCATTTAGATGTTCAGGCTTGTCCTTAAACAGAAAATTCTGAATTTCAGGATCAGTACCTCGTTTAGAACGAAGACTTTCCATGTAGAAAGGATTTTCCATGAAACGAACATCTATTACTAGATCGCAATCATCGGGCGTACCATGCTTAAATCCAAAACTTTTGATAGCTACATGTAATTGTAAATCAGATTGATCATCTCTAACCACGGCCAGAATCTTATTATGTAAGTTTCGAGTTTTTAATGCCGAAGTGTCCAAAACCATATCAGCGTTATCTAGTAAATCTCTTAAAAGTCTACGCTCTTTTTGTATAGCCTCCAGTAGATTTCCTTTATACAAAGGATGCCTTCGACGAGTCTCCTTAAAACGTTTCACTAGAATATGATCTTCGCAATTCAAAAAAATTAAACGAAAAGGAATCTGGTGAATGTCTAAAATTTTAAGAGAACCAATAATTCTTGAAAACTGCGCGCCAGAGCGCATATCAACAGCCAAAGCGACTTTCTGTCGCGATTCTGAGGTTTCTGCTAGAAGTTCAAAGAATTTGTCAAATAGTGCAGCTGGCAAATTATCTACGCAATAGAATCCCGAATCCTCCAGTGCATTGAGCACGGTACTTTTCCCAGCTCCCGCCATCCCTGTTACCAGATAAAAGATACGTTGATTCATTTCAAGTAGTCTATCAGTAGACCTTTGATGTTATCAACTGATGCCGCTATCTCAATATTTGGCTTTTGCTTACCCATCAAAGTTTCAGTTAAAATTTTCAGCTCTTGATCAATCACTCGTGAAAGGTGCAATTGTTTGACCGTACCCGATTGATCCTCACCAACAAAATTGCGGTTATTAAATGCTCCTTGAAATTTCTTGAGTATTTGACGTACTTTTTCACGAAAACGATGCAATGACTCCATATTTTTTTTGAGAGACAATTCTCGGCCTAGAAAATCTATCTCTACTAATGCCGCATCAATTTGTTCTTGAGTACTCAATTCATTAGAGTTCTCATGAGTCTCCAAGGAGTCACTACCTAGCAACTTTGAAAATAAACTTTTTCCAATCTGTTTTAAATCTTTGTTTTGCTTACGATCTTTTCCAGATGATATGGATTTATTCGACTTGGTAATTTTTGAATCGATCTTCATTTAAGAATCCGAATAACACGCGAATAAATATCCTCGTGGATTGTGGATAAAGTTCGACTTCCATCTACGAGAAAATATCTATCATCTTCAGTAGATAAAGTCTTAAAACCTTCTCGTACTTGCTTGTGGAACTCTTTTCCTGCAGATTCGATCCTATCAAGCCCTGCTTTAAGGGCTGCTCTTTCAAGACCCTCCGCCGAGTCAATATCTATAATTACAGTGAGATCTGGATACCTACCCATAATGGCAAATTGGTTCATTAATTGTATGGTTTTTACTGGTAAACCTCTACCATAACCTTGGTACGCCGTAGTTGAATCAATAAAGCGATCACAGAGCACAACGCAACCTTGAGCAAGAGCTGGTAGAATTAACTTTTTTACATGCTCCGCCCGAGAAGCTAACATAAGAAACAATTCGGTTTCACAACAAATTTGATCATACTTTTCAGATAATAAAATTTCCCGTAGTTTAGCCGAAAGTGGGGAGCCACCACCTGGTTCAAAAGTTCTTACAACACTAATATCGGACTTTTTAAGGCGTTCCTCTAACAAACCAATCTGAGTACTCTTTCCTGCTCCTTCAGGTCCTTCAAAAGTAATCAAAGTTCCTAGGGTCATACAATCCTTTGCAGAAGCTCTACCACTTTATGAAAATTTTCGACGCTGACAGGATTCTCAATACACTTCAAGAAATAATGGTAAGCCTTACGCATATCTCCCTGTTGGTACCAATACTGCCCTAACGACAAATTAGCCTCTTCCAATTGAGGGTTCATAGTAATGGACTTCAAAAGGTATTTATATCCATCATGAATATCTTGTTCACATTCAACACAAATTTTACCTAAATAATAAGATAAAGATTCATGATTAGAATTTTCGCTTAACCCTTTTTCAAGAAGAGTCCGTTGCTTGGAATAAACATGAGTAATCTCTCGAGGGTTCATGGAAGCCGCAAATAACGGAACTTTCAAGGCTTGGATTATAAAATTAGGATGGTTCTCCGATTGCCTTAAAGCTCTTTGGAAAGCCTTACTACATTTCGAATACATTTCTTGCGATTGCATCGCAACACCAAAATGGTATAGAGCTAATGCCATATCCAAAGTTACTAAAGCATCATCGCTGTGATTCTGACACTCATACTGATAACTCTTAAGTATTTGCAAAGCCTCATCATGATTTCCACCAGCTCTTTTCCAGCGAGCAACCTCTAACTGTAGAGATAAATCTCTGAGTTCTAAAGCATCGGGACTATCTCGAATGTAATCTAAGGAAGTTTGGTATCCTTCATCTAAATAACCGCAACGAATAAGTTCTCTAAGGTATAGCTCTCGAGATCTTAAACTTTGATCATGACGCACCCAGTCCCGTAAAATACCCAGAAGCTCCGTGTAGTCATAATCCATTAGATAAACCATGTATAGACCTTGATAGGCGTGAGGAAAATAGCGCAAAAATTCTTTATCTGAAAGAATTGCGTTAAAACCTTCTCTCGCACGATAAGTCCACATACTGGAATCAAGTAAATGTGAACCTAAGTATAAATAGTTGTATGAACTACGCAGCAGGACTAGTGGATCGTTTGTATCCCGAGCCTTATCTTGCCAATGTATAAGTATGTCTTCAAAAAAATCTACATCAAAACTTTTATCTGTTAGCAGGTGCCTCAACATTCTAACCTGCTGAAGCTGTAAACGAACATCATCAGAATTAGCATCTAGAAGCTTAGTACCTAGATCAAGACCCACTTCAAAATCATTATGGGTAAAGGCTAAATGAATACGGCGACCCTCCAACTCAACTACTTTATCTGGTTCGCATAAATTAGTAGCTCGCTCCAAAGCCTGAAGAGCTTCCACATAAAAGCCTTCCACTCCGGCTAATGTTCCCCACTGTTCCAACCAATCCACATTATCTGGTACTTTTTCGTTCAATTTTCTAAATAACTCTAATGCAGCCTTAAAATTTCCTGCAGCTAATGATTTACTGGCTTCTTTGAAACATTTATACGTTTCTCTGTACGAACGATCTTTGTCTATTAAACCTTTGACATATTCTTGTAAATCACGACTTGGAAAGTTGCCCTGAATCGATCTGAACCATTGAATAGCTTGTGCATGACGTCCTAATCTAACTAAAATTTCACCCTTGAGCATGCACCATTCTTCACGAGGTTCTTCTAGTTTCAATGCCTGCTCGATAGCGTCAAGGGCTTTTGCTGGCCTATCCGCAAAATAGAGACGACACAATCTGTAGTATAGATCGGCTTCGCGAGGAAACATCCTACGACCATCCTCAAGCATATCTTCAAGCATTTCGAAGTCGCCGCGCTCGCGATTAAATTCAGCCCACTCGATATAAA
Source organism: bacterium (assembly GCA_036339875.1). Taxonomy (GTDB): domain Bacteria; phylum Muiribacteriota; class UBA6191; order UBA6191; family UBA6191; genus JAYZAC01. The sequence goes on from JAYZAC010000095.1 coordinate 9,365, forward strand.
TCGAGTAGTTTGATTCCATTTCAAAAAGTTTTTTGTAACCATCCTGAACTTCATCCCATAACTTTAATTTGGAATTGAGTAGGATCCATTTACGCTGAACAGACTCATCACTGTCATATCGGCGTATATAGGTTTGGAGTAATTCAGTCGCTTTATCATATCGATGCTCACCTATTAAACAGTCGACAAGCATACTTATTTTACGCTGTCCCAATTCATCATGATCAGGCAAAAGAGATAGCAATTGCATAGCTTGTGGATACAGTTCTTCTTTAACATATACCTCTGCAAGCTGCACTCTGACTTGTAAGTCATCCGGATCAACTTTTTGAACTTGCTTTAGATTCTCAATTACTTTACCCGTTTGACCTGAATAAGAATAACAGCTGGCCAGATGTAAGAAAATTTCTTTACTATGACTTGCAACCAACTTTGCTCTTTCCAGAATACCAATCGCTCTATCATATTCTTTCAAACGCATCAAAAGCTGACTAAACTCTAACAATGCTGCTTTCGAAAGTGGATCTATTTTGAGAGTTTTTTCGAAAAATCTACTTGCGTTATCCCATTCTGATAATTGCACATATAAGCGTGCAATCTGAACCGTTAACTGCTCATTCCTTGGATGATGAAGACACATGATCCTCAATTCATCAACAGCCTCATTAACAAGATTATTTCGCAAATAATGAGCAACTATTTGAGTCCCTATATTCAAATCACTAGGTTGCAAGCTTTTGTGTAAAAGAAGAGTTTCTAAATCTACTACCGGAGCCTTTTCTATCTTGATAGATCGTTTTTGCAACTCGTCAGACAAATCATCGTCAGATGCTAGCGTTTCATCTCTAGTGTTTATCTTCAGGGCTTTCTTCGAAGATGTAGTTCCTACCTCGGTTTCAAGCTTAAGTGCTTTAAGCGCAGCCAAGCGCTCACTTTCTTCCATAGAAGGAAAACTGTCCCCTCCATTTTCAACGATATTCTGCTTTGACTCAGGATTTAGTGACATTCTAAATGAAAACTCCGCAATCTGAAAACTCTATAAACGACAAATTGACTATTAAATTTACTAAAATTGTTTGCCTTCGTGAGTGTAATTGATTTCAGGTCATGGCACAAGCATCATGAATTAGTTTTAAGATACATTTCGAGAACTCCAGGTAAAGAATCCAAAATTAGGTAAGTCTGTAATGGATCATCAGCTCCTTTTACTATCATTGGCTCCATCTTCTCATAATTAACTAATTCTTTTACTCCCTCAAAAGTCGATTCGTTTATCAAAATCCCGTCATGAGGTGCATTAGACTCTATCCTCGAAGCAATATTAACAGGATCGCCAAAAACATCGCCTTCTTTCATAAACACCTTACCTGTATTTAATCCAATCCTTGTATGAAGCTGTTCATTTTCAACACGTTTTGCGTTGTATCCTTTCAATGTCTTTTGGATTTCTAGACTCGCAAGTACGCCGTCAATGGGCTGTTCAAATGTATACATAAAACAGTCACCTATTTTTTTTACTAAAGTACCATTGAATTTTTCACCCACGGGCTGAATAATTTTTGAAAAATTATCTAAAAGAAGCATTATCTCGGCTATATCTGTTTCTCGACTACGTTCCGTATACCCAGCGATATCAATAAAAAAGATTGTTAACTCCTGCATACTCTGTTCCATTTGATATCTGACTTTGTTATCCATACGATTTGAACGCATCTGTTCGAAAATCGACTCTAATCGCGCAGTCTCCTCGTCGTTATCCAGTTCAATACTCTCATCGATTGATGAAACTCGCTCACCCGTTAATTGGAATATCAATTCATCTGTTAAATCTTGATCTTTCACCGAACATTCTTCGTGAGTGAAAAATAATAAGAACTGTTGATGAATCCGAAATGACTCAATTTGTAATACCTTAAATATACTTCTCCAATTATTCCATAGGCCTGCCATCGCCATATAGCGAATCGATTTCGTAACCTCTTTCTCTTTTAGTGAGTCTAAGGATTGTTGCAGAATAACACTACCCTGCTTCTCACCTAATTGATAAAGAACATAACCAACATCACAAATATATTCATGATTTACGTCTTTTATACAACCGTATAAAATATCCGTCAGCATTTCTTTATTTTGAACCTCTAAATCAAGCTTAAAACCTTCATAAGCACTAAGAATCAATTCTACGGACTTAGTTGTTAAAACATAATCTGCATCTTTCAGACCTATATGAAATGCGTCTAAAGCAGCTACTGAACCTGAAGCCAATAACAGTTTGCGAACCCTATGAATCAAATTTTCTGGTAAATCACCATAACGAAGCTTTTGAATCTGAAATAAAATTCGCACCCACTCGGAATCCCTTATCTGCGGTATCTTCTCTAAAAGCAAGACGTAAATTTCAATAAACTCAGAAGGATAGGAGCTTTTGGTACTTAGTTTATCTTTAGCAAAATCTATATCTTCAGCTTGAATATCGGGTAGCTCCGCAAAAAGAACCAGTTGCTGTTTGGGCATCAATTTAGGTAATTGATCAAAGACGAACTGTAAGCCTTGAAAACTCCCTGTTTTTACAATACAGCATAGAATCTCGCGAGCTAATTTTCCATCGTCATCCAGATTTACAACCAACTCATAAAGTGGAATCAATATTTTAGAGCATTTGTCTGTAAAAACTAGTGGCGTAATTGATACCAAAAAACTAAGACTATCTGATAGGTTATCCGCACTATCTTCAAACTTAATTTTTCCACATTCAATTGCGAGTGAAGATCGTATCCGGGCATCTTCAGACATTATCAACTTAATCACAGGAGTTAAAAGTCTCCTCTGACGAAGATTAAGATTCGGCTGCAGTTTCTTCAAAATAGAAAGTAAAATATTACGACGTTGCTCCTGTGGAGGATTTGTCTTTAAATATTGAATTACGACGTTTAACAAATTTGAGTTACCAACACTCTCAAAAAACTCCACAAAATCTTTTCTAGGAATATCCCCTATGTTCTTCGCACGATTTCTAAGCTTATCCTCTAAGGTTTTTCGGATATTTATAATAAGCCTCTCTATCGTTGAAGAAAGCCCCTTGCGAGCCTCTGAAGATTGACATAGATTAATCACTAGATCATTAATCAAAGAACGTCTTTGAGTCTTAAGTTCCGGATCATTATTTGTAGATAGAAGAAGCGCATTGACAACTTTAACCAACAACCCCTCATGCCCTTTTTTTATACCCTCGACGACGTTCAATGCAAATCTGTGCTCCAGGTTGTCTGACGAGCGACTTAAAGTGGTTAATTTTTCGCATATTTTGGCATAGGATGGCTGCGACTTAACACCCGGGCAATAAATTTCAAACATTGCCTGATACAGTGCAACTGATAATTCACCAAGAGGCTCCGAAACATGCCGAGCATGATTATACAAATCTACAAACTTGCCCTCATCTTTGAAACCCTCAAAACACCTAAGTACTTGGCAAGCAAATATTTCATCATCCTCAATCTTAGAGAAATCTAGCCATAGATTAAGTAAGTGCTCAAAGTCCTGCGCTAGCGCAAGAGCTTCAATTGCTTGTGAGCGAACATCGAGTCGAGACTCTTCATATCCAGATTTTCCTCGAATAAATTGAAGTAGATTAGGGTCTAATCTAGCCACTGTCCCTGCGGCCAGTAAAACCTTCATACGCAACAAGTCCGACTTTTCTATTCTATAACAATTCTCCAGCATACTGGAATATTCGGGATCTGGGTTAATCTTTATATATTCCAAAATTTTAGACTTCACATCATCTGAAGCATTTTTATAAATAGATTGTAATTCAACATGAATATCGCCGTCTTGGGTAGCACCAAGAACTTTGAGAGCGGAGATCACTACACTTTTATCAGTGTGAAATAAATCTTTTTTAATCGTATCAGACAAATTAATCGCACGCTTTTCAACCAGCTTATGTATGGTAAGGATTGCGCGCGTTTTATTCATTTATATACTCTAAGACTTCTCTTTGGAAATACTTCCGTAGCTGAACGGCATACAGTATAATCCAATCCATGGATGAATTGTTTTTATTATATGCCGCATGCCTATTTCTGGGCTCGGGACTATTTATGTACTACTATCCAATCTATACCATTGCAATGCTCGTCGCAACATTAGGATTGAGCTGGCGATGGTGGTCTTCATATCAATCAAGACTAGCATTTCAAGAAGAGAAAAAGCGACGGTTAGAATTAATTGGGAAGCATCCAGAGATTGCTTCCGTTTATATCCCAGACTTTGAAAAAGATATTGATCAGAAAATAAAAAAACTAAAGACAGACTTAGAAGAAAAAGGTCAGAGTCAAGTCTTAATGATGCTGGAATCGATTGAGACAATGTTGCAAGAACGAGTTATCCCAAAAAAAACTAGTCTGAAAGAAACGCTAGACAAATATGTAACAACCAATCATCTAGTGCTCATAGAGGAGCTAAAACACCAAAGAGAAAAACTCAATAATAACAATGATGATGAAATGGAAACTATCATTAAGCAAACCATAAGAAATCTCGAAGAGAAGCAACAAATAATGGAAGATTCTAAGAAAGAACTTATCTTTTTCTATAGCCAGCTAAAAAATATTTTACAGCAGTTGGAAAACATGAGCTTAAAGTCATCTTTGCTAGAAGAAGATAACCAACTTTTCCTTGAACTGAAGCAAAACGTTAATGAAGCCTTCGAAGGTTTTTCTGACGCTAATTCTCTGTTAGACGATATGTCAAAGCTCTAAAACGCTTTACTTATTTTATAGACAACCATAAGAAACATAGCGATTACTAAACCAATAACACCAAAAAGCCAATGCTGAAAAAGTTTTACCAAAAACCACAGTGGCATAAGAAATATAATTCCAAGCCATCGCAAAAAAGTACTCGATTCTATACATTCAGCAAGAGAAGGAGCATAACGGTAATAACTCTGTACAATTTTTTGTCCCGATTTTGAAGTCATCAAAATACTGTCGCGGAACCAAACAAAATCCTGCACAAAAGGATGCTCTAAAGAACCAAAACTAGCGGTTGCTATAAAACAACCACCGCCCCCACCGCCACCCTGGGTAGTGAATGTCGGTTGCACAGTCGTCGATACCGACGCTTGTTTTTGCAATCTCACGATAAGCTGCTCATCATCATCACCTTTATTAACGATTAATAGACTCTGACTTGATTTGGGCGGAATAATAATTGATTTATCGATTTGTTCAATTGCCTTCTGAACGGCCATACGAATAGATTCACGGTACATGACTGTATATTTATTTGGATCAAGTGCTGCCAACTTCAGAATAGATGAATTGCCCTGACTACCAATGGTAAAGCGCTCAGATACTCTACCTTCGTTTAATAAATGAAATGAAAGAACAATAGATACATCGAATGGATTAGTAATTGTGAGAATTTTATCTAATCTACCAGATACCGTTATAACTTCATTAACCTCTGTCTCAGTTAATAAGCTAGTTTGAGTTGCAATAGTCTGAGTTTCAGGGTCAAGATTGACAATTTGATCAGGAGGTTGATTCACAGCAGGTGGCTCATTAATTTGCTCTTGAGATTCTACACAATCGGTTGTAACCGAAATAGCATCGCAGGGACTGAGATGAATCTGATCCACCCATAAATTCAGTGTGAATGGTCTACCACCACCCACATCATCTATGCTCTCTTTAAGTATTCCTGTACGATTTTCAAAAACTACAGCCAATGTTGTAGTACGAGTGTAGTCTATCGTCTTGAAAGAAAAAGTATATTCTCTAAAAGCTAGTGGATCATTTGCAGCCAACGCCTTCTTTTCCCATATAGTTTGATATTCTCCAAAACCTTTTACCCCGGAGGTATCAAAAATAGCTTTCGTAGAATGCGTAGCATAAGGATCGAAATGAGGGCTAAAAAGTTCTTGATGAAAATTATAAGTGCTTCTTACCTTATCGTGAGCATTTCCTACTTTAGATTTCGAAAAAGCAGCTTGGGAATCATTAAATTTCACGTTAGTCGTCTGCAAACCCTGAAACATGATTACATCAGTAGCAATCCTCTCATTCGCAGAGCTTCTAGATACCTTAAATGTAGTAGTTCCGAGACGAGGTACAGAATCATCGGGCGACAGTTTACGACTTTTGATAGTGATTGGAGTTTGATCAATTACACCATCTAATAAATCACCGGTATCATCGAATCTAAAATTCAAGTCTGATATCGCCGCTCTTTTATTTTCAAGCTTTACATATCCCAATGAATAAGTCGTTAAATTCAAACTTATCTGTGAAAGAATATTTTGCTCTTCCACCTGTTCATTATTTTCATTTAAATCCTCTTCTTCATTGGCATTCTCGTCTTGATCTTCCACGTCGTCGCCATCGTCATTATCTTCTTCAGCTCCACCTCCAGCTCCATCGTCGACATTTCCGCCCTCAGCGTCTTCACCACCAGCTAAGACGTCTTTAACTACGCGCACAAAGTTCATTCCTTCACGCGTCCCAGTAGTTAGATTAGGATCTAATCCGGCATAAATTACATCTAAATTACTAAAGTTAAAATTGCGAATCTGAAAGCTACTACGAGGACTGTTAGATGCACTAGCTTCATCCATAAATAAAGCTGCACCCATATCAAAATAGTAATCTTCAAACGTTCTATTATCAACTGCGATTTCGTTCTTTAAAATCTGATTAATTGCACACACTTTATCTACGGGAACCGCATCAGGAGAAGTATCGCATGACAAATCGGAATCGATTAGTTTCGGGTCAAGGATATCGTTTACATGAAAACTACGCACATCGCTTACTAATAATTGCTGTATGAAATCATCGCCTTTTCCCGGCTGAGCAAACTCTAGCTGTTCCCATGCATAGAGCAAGGTTAGAAATCCCAATCCTGCAGCAACGTCTTCCAAGCTTATATGTTTTTCTAGCGTACTTAAAAAGGCATTCTGTTGCGCATCCTCTCGCTCCGTACCAATTTCAAAACGGAGACCAGCGGGACCCAAGTCTCGGTAAAATAAACTCGGCAAATCAGGTAGAAAAAAGTTAGATTTAGTCAAAAAGCTATTGTGATGGAAGAGTAACCTAATTACAGGAAAGACCGTATTTTGAACGCTGAGATCGAAGACGTTTGATACGGCTGAATCGCAAACTCCTTGGTTGAAATCCGTAACTGCCCCACAAGTATTGAATACAGGTCTATTGGTACCAGAAATGAAGATACCTTGACCTACACCTACCCTCTGAAAAGAGAGTTCGGCAGATCCCCCTACGCGAGTAGACCTGTATGCAGTAAAATAACCTAGTGCATCTTTCAACCAACCGTATTCATTATAAATAATTCCTGAACTCAATTCATCGCTTTCTGAATAAGAATTATGAGCTTGAAAATTCATTAATTCGTGTAGATATCTAGCAAAGTTTTGATAAAAGAAAACTTCGTTTCCATAGAGCTTTTTAGTCTTTATTTCAGAGGTATCATCACTTAATGGAGGAGCTTGAAGCATCCTAGGGTCCCAAAATCCTAGATCTAAATAAATGATATTTCCGTAGTTACTAAGAGTATTAATACTCGAAAGGCCATTTGTACGAAGCTGATCTACGAAATTAAAATAACCTGAACGAGCATTGATGATTGAATCCGCGCCATCATTGATATCATATAATAAAACGTTCAATACAATTCGATCTTCTTGATTTGAAAATGGCACCTCTGGAAACACAAGATCGGATTGATTCGCACGGGTTACGGACCCGACTGACTCCATGGCAACACGCACCATTTCAACCATTGTCCCAGCAATTTGAGTTAACTTAGTCGATCTAAAAGGTGTAGCTTGATCATCATTTTGAAAAACAACCGATGCAGAGGTTATTGATAACATGCAAAGTAAGATTAATAAATGCTTAATTATTAACATTCGCGACCCTTCCAAAATCCAAGGTAGGCTAATGTAAAAATCAACATGAAAATCAATGGATTAATCATGATTGTAGCAAATGCTACTAGCGGAATAAGAATTATTTGGCCAAGTACTTGTAGACTCACCGACGAAGAAATAGTTTTAGACATAATTGGAGAATTTGCGTAGTACCAAGCAACAAATTTCTGACCTAAGGAGCTAGTTAATAAGTATCTATCTCTGAATATACATAATATTCTCACAAATGGATGATTGTAATCACCGTAGGCCGCAGTCGCAATAAAACAACCACCCGCACCACCACCTGCTAGTTTTTCATATTCCTCTTGAGATAAGATAGTGGAATTGCTACCAATAGTTGTCTGAGGGTCTTCAATTGGAAATATGTTTGAATCCACAACATCATATGTCAATGCAATATTTACCGGAATAGTATTTTCATTCATAAATATTATCTGAGAACTAGTATATGCACTTAGTAACAAAAATCGCTCTCCAGTTACAGGAACTAAAGAATTCACTGATAATTTAATCTCTTTATGCAAATCCATACCCACTGCGGTAGTTACAACATTACGAGGCAAAGAAAGCCTTAAAGTTGAAGAGGAATTATTCGAAAATGGTAAAGAAAATACGCCACTCCCAGAAAAACTTAGATTAATAGTTCCACTAACCCCCGATGAAATAATTGTACTAACTTGCTCAGGACTTAAAACAATCGAATTAGTATTCACACCAAATTCTCCAGTTGAATTTGGCTCTAATATTTGAGGCTCTGGATTGCTTAGATTACTGCGAACCATTTGAGTAAGAAAATCTTTGGTTTGATTATCTAGGTTTATCATCAAGACTTGTTTCTCAACTCCCGGTAAAAGTAGCTCTTTCAAATTCGTACTACTCATCTGCTTTTCTACATAAGTGTTCCCGTTTACGTCCTGTCTAATAAGATAGATTTTACTATTTCCTAATCCGGCAGGAATTATTATCTGGATCTCGTGTTGGTCATTAATAGTGGCATTTTCTAAACGCTTTATATCAACTCCAAAAGAAGGAATGCGAGATATAAGTGAACTTGGTAGTGTATTCGCAAAATCATAGTTAATAAAACTAAATTTAGACAGATCGATAGCCGGAAATAAATACTGATTTTCTGTAGTTCTAATAATCAGAGAAAGAATGAAATTTGTATACAAATCCTCAAAAGAACCCAGATTATATTGATTCAGAACTATCTGCAAACCATCCAGACCATCTTTAGGCTGATTCATTAAGTCTCGAAAGAATCGATCTCCATCTGTAACTCTTGTTTGAAAGTTACCCCCCGCTTTGTGAAAAAGATTGGTAAAAAAGAGATAGTGAAATCCTCGAAAAGCTGGTCCATCAATATTGTCTCTCGGATCTCTAGGATTTGAAAAAACATTTACTCTATTAATATTTTGCTCATTTAAAACATATTCTGGACGCATCGCTGATATGTTTTGGAAGTAATCGTCTAGTTCTAAAATACCTTGATTAGGACCATCAATAATTCTTGATAAAGAATTAGGGAATACCTCCTGATTCAAAAATCGATATACCATCATTTGAGCGATACCTTCTCGAATCCATTCCTCCTCAGTCGGATCTCGCTGAAATTGAGCTAATCTTGATAGGGCCCTCACTAATTCTATGTAAGTACTGCGCTTAGAAACGCCTGTATACAACGCCGAACCTAGAGTTCCAGGATTAACATCCAAGTAAATCAAATTCATTCCATTTAAACTGGAGGTTAAACTCTGATCATTAGGATCAAAGGAAGCTCCTATGTAAGATCCTGATTCTTGAAAGTCATCCTGAAGATCTAAAAATAAAATATTCAAGCCGGGAGACGCGCTATTATTGACTTCACCTAAATTAAAAAAACTACCCTCGAGCTTGGGCATCAAAACTCGAGTCATCCAGTCTGCAAACTCATCAACTACAAACTGGCGATCAGAAGGAGACGAAAGATTTAGGCCGTTCAGCTGCTGAGAATTCCATACAGAATCCTCCACCCAAAAAGTAATGTCTAAACCAGGCCTTACGGAAGTAGAGGCTCTAACTGTTGCTGTAACTGTATTTACCGTTGCAAGAGGCTGCGTTACCACATCAAAATCGCGCACAGAACCAACCGGTAGTGCTACAACCGGCTGTAAAACTGTGATCATCAAAATGATCAATAATAGAAAACGAAGACAAATTTCCACTTCTCTTTCCCATCGAACAAATAGCGTACAAATCTAACCTTTTTTGTGCTCGCAAAGTTTTTGAATTGAATAAATTGGGCTTATATGGAGATTAGTAAACCCTAATCAAGAAAAGTTTGATTAATAAGCCAGTTAGGATTCTCTGGTAGATGTCTAACTATATTTTCTTGTCAGTTCCTCGAATTACGTGGAAGTACAAAAGGTAAAATTAGTAGTAAAATCAAAATCCAATGAAACTGATAGATAATTCCCACTGAAATTATCAATGGCATTAGAAGAAATTGACCGAGTAAGCCTAATAATGGTCTAGATGATATATACTCTGCAATCTTTGGCGAGTATCTGTAGTACAGAGTCACGAAAGATTTACCCAGGTGCGATTTTAATAGGAATTCATCGCGAAACAAACTTAAGGCACGAACTTCATAGCTATTCTTTCCCATGAATGATGCACTCGCTAAGAAGCATCCTCCCCCACCACCAGCCGCAGAACCAGATGATATTGGAATTTCTGGATTAACTACTGGTGGCTGAGCTGAATTCGAAATCACTACAGCCGTTTTAGTTACTAATGGGCTGACCTGCAATGAAGAATTAGTTTTATTTGCATAGTACAAATCGTAGGTCGTTCCAGCATCAAGCTTTAAATTACTGTAAAAGTAGTCTTGATTACCAACTTTTACAGCCGCTTTCCGCACAATCGTAGTCCCTGGAACTATTAAATGTGAAGCGTTAATACAATTTTGACCTGATATGCAAGCTGAGATTGCAATTTCACGAGGCCGATCATTTAAAATATCTAAATCGATACTTGTATTATTATTAAAAGATTGACGGACAATTTGATTACCGTTCACACTCAACGGATCAATTGGCTGTCCATTTACAAAGTCTGCATCATTAAATTGAACCGAAGTAATTGGCTGGGAAGCAAGTGATAAAGAATTAAGATAACTAAGCTGAACTGAAATCTGTCCTAAGCTCGGATTAGATAGAATTAGCACATTAGAGCTATTTGCCGCTATGAATAAAGGATTTTCTAAACCGGCTAGATCTTGTTGTAATGATCTTGATTGTGGACCTGAACCTTCCAGCAAATAAGCATGAAAGTTTGTCGTAGAAGTTAAACTTAAACTCGCTGCTTGTGAACCACCGTTTACGCGAATCACTCGGAAATCATACCCTGCTAAAGAAAATGTCACTGGTAATAAATTTTGGCTTACATTTAGGGAAGTAGAAATATTTAATTGCGTTCCATTAGAAAAATCAAAAAACTCCATGTTATATAGTGAATTGATACCATCAGCATTCAATGCCACAGTAAATGCATTAAAAATATCATTAAAATTATATGAAGAACCTTCAAGACCAGCTTGAATAGATGAGATTCCATTAGCCGATGATTTAATCATTGAATTAATTCGAGAATCTGCTTCTGAACCTACCAAACTACCGTTACTCACACTCCCACCAAGCTGTTCCCAAAGATAGGTGAAGAATAAATATCCAATTCCCCTTAATTCAGCAGAATCATAACGCTGGAAAACTTTACCTTGAATTCCTAATTCGTCACTACTTATAAGCTGACTAGAGCTTGGGTCTGCCAACCAGAAAGGCACCTGAGATGGAGACCCAGTAGGTGCTATTAGCAAAGGCTCTCCATTGCTAAATGTTTTGTTGAATAAAGTTCTATAAATAGCATACTGTGAAAATCCCTCATTAACCCAAATAGTCTCTCCAAGATCAAATTGAGCATGAATTAGATGCTGAAATTCATGAGCTAATACTTGATAAAAATCTTTGCGAGGCAGTGCCGGAATAAACGCCCCAATTGGAGTACTATTGCCTCCTGGATTACTGGGATACATGTCCATATGGATAGCATTCATCCTGTTATTATTAGGATTAAACTTATCATCCGGATCAAAATAACCACCTATAAATGAACCGGTAAATTGAAAGTTATCTGAGATATCATAGATTAGAACATTAAAACCTTCAGACAGTGAATTCGCTACTGGATTCACAGAACCAAACGCTGCAATACTTTCGGGAACGATTACTTCGCTGAGGATGGTACCTATTTCTTGGATAGTATTATCTCTATCGGTAACTCGCGTAGGCTGATTTCCTACACCAAAAGCTTGAGAATTAAGATTATTATCTTGATCTTGATCGTAGTATTTCTGCTCATCAACCCATACATTAATCAACAGGTTCGAGTTTGCAACGCTAATTTGGCGCTGATATCGTAATACGAAACTGATAGTTCTAGCGCCTTCATCTACTCGAAAGTTTTGTGTACTATTCAATACCGCTACAGCATTTTGTGTAGCAAGTAAACTATTCATTTTGGCTGCTTTTTGCCATGACTTTGGTGCTGTTTTCTTAAACTTCTGTAGTAATTCCGATTGCCTGCAGAGAGCCTTAGGAATTTTCGCTGAATCTAAATGCTGTGCATCAATTTCTAAAGTTACAAGTGAGCCTGAACTTGCAAATGATAAATTCGCGATTAAAAGGAGTATGATAATTAGTCTACAAAACATCTAAATCTCATTTCCGTGAAATCTGGAAAATTGTAAACCTCCTCTTGATCGAATTCTATATTTATGCAAGATTTCATTCATGAAAGGGCCCCACGGAAGTCTTAAACCTTTGTGCCTCATCTAGATCTTCAAGATTCATTTGTAATTTTATAGGCACCTCTATCACTATATCTTTACCATAATCGGAATGTGATCTAACAAATTGATTCACTTCACTAGTTAACTGATGAAACGTTGATCCCAATGCATAATTACTATTGGGTGATCTCAAAACAATATATGAAAAACTAATTGGTGCCGAATAACCCTTTTTAATTAAAATTCCTTTAAGGTCAGTTATATGAAAAGGATACTCTCCATTTTTTTTAGTAGCAAAATGTAAAAACTGTTGCCCGACGTCTTGGGTATTCAATTTTACTGCAATTTTCTTTCCATTTGATGGCTTCAAATCTAAGTTAAAGCTGTTTTCACTACCAATCTCAAAAGCTACAGATTCAATTTTTTTCAATAATTTACCTGTAGTATCTCCCACCCGATCAACTTCAAGAAATTCTAAATTAAAAACCTTATCTGTAATTCCTTTTGAATGGAATTCATTGTTCTTACTATAAAATCTTGGCTTGATTGTAAACGTTTTCACAAGTTCAACATTATCATAAAGATAAAAAATCGCTTGTATCGAATTTTGCTCTGAATTCTTATATCGCAGTTCACCTTTGCGATTCTTGGTAAAAGTAACTTTAGATAGATTACCTACTTGAATCATAAAATCAGCTACTTCATTAAATTGTCTCTGAATTGAAAAAATATCCGGATCTCGCGATAATTCAACACCTAACTTCATGGATTTTAGTAATCGATTACCTGGGATTGTTACGATAAAATTTCCTTCAAAATTTGCGCCACTATTGCTTGGCGTTAATAAAAATATAAGAACTATTAAAACTAAAAGAAAGTAATTACCGTGATTAGTATTTAGTTCATGAGTCTTGCTCTTCATCCTCTAGACTTTCGGATGAATCAATCGTTTCAATTACCCAGCTTTTGAGAATCACGTTAAATTCTGGCTGCAAAAATTCCTCAAGACTTTGACCACCTGCTTCGCGAAATTCATCATTAGGATCAACTCCATTTATAATTAGATCTTTAGGTATGAAATTCATATTAAGAGCATCTGCCACCAAATTGTGCGTTAAGTCAACATCAAAACTGCCAAGGTCTGCCCAATTATCTCGAAAAGCTTCCTTATCTGTTTTAAGGCCATTTTGAGTATAAAGAGCAGCATCCACCTTAGGTCTGGGATCAGGGTCCTGCCCTCCGCTTTCTGACCAATCATTATCTGGGTGTGGTTTTATAATAATATGTCCGGTCTTTCGAAATGAGGGATGATTAGTGGGGGTAAAATTAGACTGTTCTCTATTTGGATCCTCAAACGCTAGAATATTCCACAACGATGGATGACCGGCTGTGTCCACAGGTAAAGCGCTCAAACTCCCTCCAACGTATACATTTCCTTGCACAACTAATACTCCAACGCCTTTGTACCAACCCTCGACGAAAACATCACCTCTAACAAAGACAATCCCATCTACATTAATTGGATTTCTCAAATCGTGTTGCCGAGAACGAGGTCCATAGCGATTTCCATCAAATACCGGAGCTCGGCGCCAATCACCGTAACCATACAGCGGTAAAACATTGTTATACCGGACCGAATTATAACCATTTTCACCTTCAAAAATAATATTTTTGAAATAACGGTTGTCTCTTACACTGCCACCAACAGGGTTATAGCGTTGTGGTTCAAGTCTTACTCTAGCTAAGGTTTTATAGAACTCTAAAGGTCTTAAATTAATTTGCTCATTTGTCCAAAAATTGTGACTGGGAAAAACTTTAGTTGAGTATTTCTCCTTCACTTCTCGACCAAAAATTTTGAATTTTCTGAAGATCCCAAAACGCTTATATTCAACCTGGTCTGCATCCAAAAAATCTACGCCTCCATCAGCAAGGCCTTGAGTATTTGGAGGATGATCCATGTAATAGTACTCTTGCCATGTTAATTCGCCCTTTTCAATCATCCGACGCTTATTATAATCAGAAAGCTCAGCGGTAATACCGTTTTCGACGTAAACGTCTCCTCCCATTACGTTCAGGTCACTGGGGTCGAAGTTATCCTCAAAGTTGTAATTCAGATGCTCTTTATCTCTAAGGAAAAGAGAATGCTCGGGTGCCACTATACCTAAATTAACTGCTCGAACAGCATAAACTGCCAACACCTGCTTTTTTACAATTTCTCCAAGAGAGGTTATGTAAATACCTCGTGATTGTATTCTAACCTCTCCACTGTATACACCCATATCAGGAAATGGAGATGGAGTTGGTTCGTAATTTACTTTTAATTCAATATCATAAGTTCCTGAGGATTCTCCCATTTCACGAATCTCATCTTTTGCTAAAACTGGTATAGGAATATCCGATTCTAACTCCTCTTTCATTGCCTCCAACATCTTGCTATTCGTCTCCAAATCACTTTTTAAGTAAAATAAAGCTTGCTCTACACCGGATTCAGCAATCTGCTCTGCAATAGAATAATCAACAAACTTGTTAGTTAGCTTATGTTCTGTCTGAACCATAAATATTAGGCTGAATGCAAAAATCAAAACAATCATTGCAAAAGCCAAGACGAATGGCAAAATGACGCCTCGACGATCACCCAAACAAGTCTTATGATTAAAATTCATAAAAGTTCCTATTTAGCTTTTATTCCATTTCGAATTAGTTCGTAGAAATCTGTAGGTTTTAATGAAGCACCTCCTACTAACCCCCCATCGATGCCATCTTGGTCCATATAAGAGCTAATATTATTCGGTTTTACACTCCCCCCATATAAGACACGGACTTGATCAGCTGAATGACTTCCGAATTCATCCGCAACAACTTCTCGAACCGTTCCACAACCTTCCTTTGCATCAACCTCGCTCGCATTAACCCCAGTTCCAATAGCCCAAATTGGTTCATAAGCAAAAATAAGTTTTCCAATATCTTGTTTAGTAACCCCTTGAAGAGCAGCTTTAACCTGTTCTCTTACTCTTGTTCTTGTTAAATTTTTCTCACGCTCATCCAATGATTCTCCAACACATATCATGGGCGTTAAATTATGCTGTATCGCTTGGAGCGTTTTTTTATTGACTAGATCATCTGTCTCACCAAAAATTTGACGTCGCTCAGAATGACCGGTGAGTACATGTTTACATCCTAATGAACTGAGCATATTCAAGGAAACCTCTCCCGTAAAAGCACCTGCCTCTTCGTAATAAAAATTTTGAGCGCCATATTGCACGGACGTACCCCTTAGATATTTTTGCATCAAATGAAGGTTGGTAAAAGAAGGAAACAAAATTACTTCACATTCTGCTGAAAAATCACAATTTATAAAATATTGTAGGAACTCCTCGGCCATTTGTACCGTATGATTCATTTTCCAATTACCGCCAAAAACTGGTGTTCGAGCCATGATAACTCCTTCCATTAGATTATTAAAAAAGCTCCCAAGCTTTTAACTCAGGAGCCTATCTTAAATGTACTTAAGCTTTAGATCAAAAAATTATTGCGAAAACCACTTATCTCGAAGTTGCATATAATCACCGTAGGCTGCATCAACGGCACTCGAATCTCCCGCGCTAGAGGACTGTTCATATTGCCGCTGCTTCAAATAAATCTCTTGCAGTAAACGTGCATCTAAATCAGGGGATGTACTAGGCGCAAAGGATCCGTATGGGCTGCTCAATTGTTGCGATTGAGCCGACCTACCTAGGGGGACAACTTGATCAGCTTGATAACTCGGCATAACAGCAGAATAGCGACCATTAACACCCATTGAAGTGCCTATCCCCATATTCGCGCCCATGTTTATAGGACTACCCATACCCATACCAGCACCCATATTTATAGGAGTACCCATTTGATATCCCATACCAGTGTTGGCCCCATACCCAAATTGGTTCAAGCCCGCCTGCTGGTAGATTGACTGATTATATACAAAATTAGGCTGTTGATTCGAAACTAGCATATTATTGTAAGGAAATTCCGGAATGAATAAATCGCCATGGCGAGGCTCGGTGCGTTCCTTAAACATCTGTTGATAATCCCAAAATGCCTTATCAAACCGAACCTTGTCGTTCATAGCAAAGGGTCCACTGCGCTCTACCGACTTCAAAGCAGACAAAAACTTCCGACGTTTAGACTTCAGTTTCGCTTGCGTAGTATAAATAAACTGGCGCGCATACGATCGAAAGACACTCATAAATTGCTGTTTTGCTAATTCCTTCATTCGCGGATTCGTATTAGGCATACGCTTCCACCTTATGTATAATCGCTCGTAAGTTGGCATTGGAAATTGACCCATAGCGCGCAAAATATGGTGAGAAAACATGGATTGATACTGCTTGAAAGATTGGTATACCTGATCTATTGATGCATCGTCACCCCCGCTTCCAAAGAAGTTAAAAAACGTACTTTGGTTACTGGCTAAAGCTTCATCAGCCGCAATAAAGGACTCTAGAGAATAAGCTTGCATTGTCGCCATACGCTCTACATACTCCATGCGTTGTTGAATTTGCTGTTGCTCTTGTGGTGATCTAGAATGCAATAATTGATTCAGAGAATTGGTGAAACTACCCATCGTCACACCGAAGTTTGCCAATTCGAATAAAGATTCTGACATTTCTGCGTGAAGAGGTGACCCTACCAATGCAACCGACAATATACTTGCCGCTGCAGATCTTTTGATGCGTTTCAGCGTCTTGCCCATGTTTGTCTCCTTGTTTGGACTCATATACACTACGCAGCGCTGGTTGCAAAAGTTTCAAATTTAATCGAGTTAGATATTAGAATCGACTAAAAATCATAATTCCTGCAAAGAGAAATCATCAAACCAAGCTTGCCCTCGAGCTCCTCGTAAGCCAAATTCAATAGTTATTTGAGAAGTTTTTTTACGAGTTTTAAATTCAAATTTCAATTTCTGAAACTTTTGACTTGAGCCTATTCTTGAAAAAATACCAGGATGAGATCCAAGAAATTGTCTATCACTCAACTCCGTTATGTTAATACAAGCTCCAAAACCAACTGGATTAGGCTCAGCTACAATATGTCGAGTTTTTAAATAAACTTCGGCTTGATATCTGGTATTACCTTTCACTTTTATTGCTTCCGTCACTAAACCTAGATTCTTCTTTCGATAAGTTGCAAAACGCTGCGAAGATTTTCCGGAATACTTAGTTTTACTATCTAAAATATATATACCTTGATCTTGGGATACCCGAAGCCCTTTGGACACTCCCAAGTTATCAGACTCATCGAAAGATTGACTGTAGATGATAGTCGGTTCCGAAGTAAGAATAGAAGTATTAGATGATGAAGAAGTTTTTTTGACAGAATCAATCTTAGGTTTGGCCCTCGAAACTTCATTTTTAATACGTTTAGGTTTAGGTGGATATTTCTCAGAATAATCATAACTTAACTGTCGAGGGCGTTGATGCTCCTTAGGAAAGCTAGTCATATACTCTTGCATGCGTCTAATCCGCCTAGATGTAGGCGGGTGAGATCGAATAGAAGTCTCAATTCTACTTGGTTCTTTGGGATTCATCTCTTTCAATACCTCCAAAAAATCCACCATTCCTTGAGGATTAAATCCCGCCAATGCAGCATATCGAGCACCATAATAATCTGCTTCGTGCTCATTTTTACGACTATATCTCAAACCCGCAAATACAGAATAAATCTGACCTAGAGATCTCAATTTGTCACTTCTTTTATTAAGTTTATTTATGATGAACTGATAAGCTAACTGATGCTTGATACTTTTCATAGAATGTTTTGCTACAACATGCCCGACTTCATGCCCTAATACTGCTGCAAGCTCGTCATCTGTTTTTATTTTTTGAAGAAGACCTCTAGTTATGTATATATGTCCGCCCGGAACTGCAAAAGCATTCACAAAGTTTGGCTTTAATATTGTAAGGCTCCACTTAAGATCTTTTCTTTCCGCCACGTGCAAGATTCTTTGAAAAATATTTTGTACATAGGCTTCTGTTTCGGGATCACTTTTCCACTCACCATACTGAAGCTTCACAGAAGCAGCAATTGCCTGACCCAAGATTTTCTCTGAAAGTTCAAATACTGGTCTTAAGATTTTCTGAAATAAGCTACCCAAACCACCTTGACTCACACTAGTAAAACTAAATAAACCTATGAATAAAAATATCAGAAAAAATTTACGCACAATAAGTCCCTAATACCATCAGACATAAAGTATATCGTTACAAGATTATTATAAAAAGTCTCTAAAATCTAGAGTCCAATGATAGCGATCTTCGCCAGGTCCGTAAGCATTCTCAATAAATCTTTGCTGAATCAACCTAGCTTCTGTTGAGTAAATTCTTTTTGCAAATTCGTTAGAATCCTCTAAGGTAAGCTGTAGAAGATCAATTTTCATATTTATCAAATATTGCCTAACCTTTACAAAGAATGAACGTCCAAGACCAACACCCCTCTTGTGATGATTAACAACGAAACTATGCAAATACGCGATCTTTGGATCATTCCATTGTTTCCATAAAATAGCATGTGCAAATATCATATCTTGAT
This sequence comes from bacterium, assembly GCA_036339875.1. GTDB lineage: Bacteria > Muiribacteriota > UBA6191 > UBA6191 > UBA6191 > JAYZAC01. The sequence continues at coordinate 28,720 of JAYZAC010000095.1, forward strand.
TTATCGCTGCTAGGATGAGTTGCTGTTCTGCCATAGGTTTTAGAGTCCAATAGTCTTCTCCACCCTCTGCAAAAGCGATTTTTTCTGATTCCTGAATTTGTTCCAAGAAATTACAATCGCTAGCTCTAATAGCTATCAAATCGAAATCAAAGTCCTGCATTATCCATCAAATTAAGATAATTTTGATATGAGGTACAAACTGAATCAGAAAATCGCTTTCTGAAGCAATTGTTATCAAAAGTTAATGCATGACTACGTAATGTGGATCTATCAAATGCCATATCTTGACACTTTTTTATGGCGGCTTTCATAGATTCCACAGTTTGCTCATAGAAATATATACCCGTTTTTTTATCTATTACGGTTTCCAAAGCCCCACCACGTGCATATGCAATTACTGGTGTTCCACATGCTTGAGCTTCCAGTGGTGTGATACCAAAATCTTCTTCACCAGGAAACAAAAACCCGGTAGCTTTCTGATAAAGTTCTACGGCTTCTTCATGTCCCACTCTACCTAGGAACTCTACATTACCTGAACCAGCCAGTTCTCGCAGATTAGATTCTTCAGGACCTACTCCTGCTAACTTTAAGGGAACACCTAGTTCTACACATGCCTTAACTGCTAAATCGACTCGTTTGTAAGGAACAAGCGCAGCTAAAATAAAAAAATATCCCTCACGCTGATCACCAATTGTAAACCTATCAGTATCCACAGGAGGATAGATCACCTCAGAATCTCGATCGTAGATTTTCTTAATTCTACGAGCGACGTTTCTTGCATTACAAGTGTAATGATCAACACGATTAACAGCTGCGATATCCCAAATTCTTAGATAGTGCATAAATATGGGCCAAACCAAATCGATCAACCAACGCGGTTTTAAGCTAGCTTGATAAACTTTACTAAAATCCCATGCATAGCGAACTGGTGTATGCAAATAACTAAAGTGAAATGTATGCGAACGAGTAATTGCTCCCCGAGCCACACAATGAGAAGTACTGATGACCAGATCGTACTCACTTAAATCAAAAGACTCAATTGCCATCGGAAACAACGGCAGAAAAAGCTGATGCTTAGTTTTTGCAAGAGGAAGTTTATTTAGAAACGAGGGAAAGATATTACAAGAACGAATAGTATCAGACAATCTGTCTTCAATTGAAACTAAGGTATACAAGTCTCGAGGTCCCAATACTTGTATCATTTGTTCCAGAACATTCTCTCCTCCACGCATGCCAGTAAGCCAATCGTGTACAAAAGCAATTTTAAGCTGTTTTAATTCTTCTAGCTTCAATGCATCTCCCTTTTTGCCAGAAATTTCCTCAGCCCTTTAAACAACTCATTAGCTCTTTGTTTCACTTGATCTTGGTCGAGCTCAAAATCCTTGAATCGGCTAAAATGTAACCATGGCGACATCTTAAAGTCTGGATCATCCGAATATCTCGGAAAAATATGCCAATGAATATGCGGAACTGCATTACCTAAACAAGAATAATTTATCTTTTTACAACCTGTCCACTCCTCTAGAAAAGAACCCATTGTAAATACTTCTTCCATAAGGTTGTTGCGTAATTCAGCCGGTAAATGATGCACTTCTCGAACACAACTTTTCGCAAGAACCATACAATAATATTTATAGAATTGGTGTTCTCCTAATACGACAAGACTATTTTCAAATTCAAAAACACTTGCACTGTTAGACCCACTGTAATGATTTTCGAGTTTTTGACAGATGACACAATTCATAGCATTAAACATTAAATCGGAAATGAACTACATCTCCATCCTTAAGAACATACTCTTTTCCCTCTACGCGCAATAAACCCTTTTCTTTAGCTAATTGCTCGCTCCCACAATCTACATAATCTGAATAGGCAATAACCTCTGCTTTAATAAATCCTTTTTCAAAATCTGTATGAATCACTCCAGCAGCCTGCGGTGCCTTTGCACCCTTGGGAATAGTCCAAGCTCGAACTTCCTTCTCTCCAGCAGTAAAGTATGTCTGAAGACCTAGTAAATCGTAACCGGTACGAATTAGAGTATTCAATCCAGATTCTTCAAGTCCAACGCTTTCCAGAAACTCAGCCCTTTCCTCTTGGGTCTCAAGTTCAGCAATTTCAGCTTCAATTTTTGAACAAATTTTCACTAGCAAGCTACCGTCTTGTTTTGCCTTAGCCCGTAATGCCACCACATGGGCTCCATCCTCACCCGATAAGTCATCTTCTGAAACATTGGCCACATACAGTACTTTTTTAGCACTAATTAGAAAAAGAGGTTTCATCCACTCATACTCTTCTTCACTGAAATCTTGATGAGCTAACCACTTACCATCCTCCAGAAGGCTTTTTAGTCGAAACATAAATTCGTTTTCTTCTTTTTCCTTGCCCTTAGCCCCTCGATTATACTTTTTAGTCCTATTCTCAACGGTTTCGAGATCACGCATAATAAGTTCAGTCTCTATTACACTGACGTCTTCTAAAGGATCTACAAGCCCGTGTACATGAGTAATATCCTCATCTTCGAAACATCTTACAACATGTACAATCGTATCAACTTCTTTGATATGACCTAAAAACTTATTTCCGAGTCCTTCTCCATCTGCAGCACCTTTAACAAGTCCTGCAATATCTACAAATTCAACTACTGCGGGGATTGTTTTCTGCGGATTTACTAACGTCACCAGTTTATCAAGGCGCTGGTCAGGAACTTTGACGATTCCCTGATTTGGCTCAATAGTACAAAAGGGATAATTGGATGCCTCGGCCTTAGCAGCCGTTAATGCATTGAAAAGCGTAGATTTGCCGACATTTGGAAGCCCTACTATGCCACATTTTAAACCCATGGTCACCTCACTTAACGAGTCAAAAGATTTACATTCAAGTATTTATTGGAGTTATACATTGGAAAGGGTCGAAAGTTCTGTAAAACGGGGTAAGCTGCATAAACCTTTGTTTTGTACCAAAGAAGAACCCTGGATGCATCATTTCTGGCAAGTTGCGCTGCTTGTCGTAATAGCTCGTCTCGTTCAAAATTATCAGTTTGACGACGAGATCTTTCAACTAGGCTATCAAAATTTTTATTTTCATAACCTGGATAGTTACCTTTCAAACCAGTCGATGAAGAATGAAAAAGTGGAAAAAGAAAGTTGTCGCCATCTGGAAAATCTGCAATCCAATTACGATAGAATAAATCATAGTCCATCTTTACCAATGCGCTACTAAAACTATTCCAATCTCTCGGAACCAGTTTTACTTCGATACCTAAATTTTTTAAGTTTTGCTGAATCACCTGACATACAGCCATACTTCGAGCTTCATTTCGCAATAACAACCTTAAAGGCTTGCCATCATATTTACTTTTAGAAAAAAGCTCTTTGGCCTTAGTCAGATCATAGCTAAAATAGTCTCGATCTAAATAACCCTTCAAACCTTTTGGAACTGGTCCCGTTGCTATATCTGCTAATCCATGCTGTAGGTTCTTTATGATATCCTCTCTATTTACAGCAAAAGCTATTGCTTGTCTCAATTTGCGGTCAGTAAATCGACCAGATTTCATGTTCATTCCAACAAAATAAAGGTTAAATTGGTTAACTGGAAATAATCTGGCTCGAGTTGACTTCAGGGACTTCACTTCCGTAGGTGGAACTTCAATCATGTGCAAACCCTGAGCCTTAAATTCAGAAACAAGGCTTAAAGGATCCTTGATAATTTTGTAATACACCGCATTCAAATTTCCAGACTTACGATAATGAGGGTTACTCAAAAGCAAAATATCCTGCTCACGTCTCCAAGTTTTCAGGTAATAAGGACCTGCTCCCATGGTAGATTCACCTAAATCTGCTCCCGATTCAATATAAGATTTGGAGACAATTGACATTTGAGGCATAGCAAATAAAGAAAGAAAAGGTGCATAAGCCCTTTTAAGCGTGATTCTAATCCGACTCTTATCAAGAACTTGTATTCCCTCAAGCTGCTTTGTCTTACCAGATTGAAAATCTTCAAATCCGGATACTTGATTTAATAACCAAGCTCTTGGAGACTTTGAATGAGGTGAAGCTAAGCGATTCAAACTGAAAGCTACGTCTTCAGCCTCCATAACAACACCATTAACAAAGCGTTGGTTATCCTTCAATAAAAAATCATAACGTCTTCCATTTTCTGAAATTCGATAATGTTTAGCTGCGTCCAAAACTAGTTCACCACTTTCATCGAATCTCAACAAATTAGAATACGTTAAACCGAGAATAACTCCTGAGTAGGTATCTGTAGAATATATTGGATCAAGAGTTTTCGGAGAAGCTTCCAAACTCAATCGAAGAGTTTTATCCGGTAAAATTAATCCAGAGGTACACGAATCACCAAACAAGCCAACCATAAGTAGAAGAGCTATAATTACTGAAATATAGAACGAAATCTTGCCTTGTCTGGCAAAAAATAACGACACTTGATTTGTTTCTGACATTTTAGAACCCAAGGTAAATGAAATAAGCCGGCTATTTTATGCAGATCCCTAATCTTGGGCAAGGACTAAATGAAAATTAAAAATTTAGTCTTCAAGCTCAAGTTTTTCATACAAGGCATCAGCTTTTTCTACCCAAAACTCATCCTCAACATTTTGAACTATTTGATTTAAAATCTGACCCGCCAAATGTTCTTCCCCTAGACGCCAATGACATTCTGCTTTGTAAAGCAATGCGTGACCATCATTTGTCACAAGATCCAATGACTTTTGGTAGCTCATTATTGCCTCGCGAAATCTACCTTGGTATCTACAAACATCTCCAATACCATTTAAGGCATACAAGTCTTCTGGGTCTAACTGAATCGCTGTATCAAAATGCATTAACGCTTTCTTAAAGAGTTCTTGTTCCAGGTAAAGTTTGCCTATAGTGTAATGGGCAAATGCATAGGATGGGTCTAATTCAATAGCTTTCTTTAGGTTACCCCATGCTTTCAGTATTAAATTTTTACGCTTCTGACAAGCTGCTAAATCTGTTAGTAGTCCGCAATCTTTATCTTCCAAACTGATTGCTTTTTCATAATTTAATATAGCCTCATCAACATCACCTAATTCTTGCTGAACCGACGCTAGAGCAGCTTTGATTTTCCATGAATTTTTATCCAATGACTCAGCTTTCTTAAAATATAGAAGCGCATTACTAAGGTTACCTTCCTCAACTTCTAGATTACCAAGACTATAATGTCCTATAGACTTATCGGGATATGTTTGAGCAATCTTCTTAAAGGTGCGCCTAGCACCGCGAAAGTCCTCTTCCCTCATCTGAATCTCGCCTAAATTTCCGAGCAATAAATGATTCTCAGGCGTCGACTGAAGGGCCTGTTCAATGACAAATTTAGCGTCTTCCAACTGTCCTCTCTGAAAAAGAATAATCGCCTTCGAGTTATAGTTATAAATGTCTTTGGAATCAATAAAGATAGCTTTATCTAAACATTCCAAAGCCATATCAAACTCACCAGACAATTTATAAGCTAAAGCAAGAGAATTCCAGGAGTAAACGTCTTTGGAATCTATCTCTACAGCCTTATTAAATTCCTTAATCGCATTACTGTAATCTCCTTTATCAAGATAGGTATTACCTAAAAGATAATGCGAAAATAAATCTCCACCTTTAACTTTTATGGCCTTTTTAAGAACCTGAACAGCTTTTTCAAATTTATTACGTTCGTTGTACACAAAGGCTAACTTATTGTACGAATATACATCGTCAGGAAACGCTTCAATGGACTTTATAAACCATTTTTCTGCCGATTCAAGATCACCCTTTTGTAAACTCTCTAAACCTTCGTCATAAAATTGATTTGCAGACATAGCTCCCCTTCATCAAAATGACCGCTAAATCTTGCGACTTACCATTATAAACACTAAAGCTGGTTTGTGCATGGCGGCATTGAAGCGTTTAACTAACAACATTAAGATGTAAATAATCCTCTGGTACTTCCAATTGCATCGACAAAACGAAGTGACTCTGAATACGATTCCTTCTGAAATAATGTTCTTGCTCTTGATGGAAGCATAATATCAGTAAAGCCTTGCTTAATTGCCTCTCTTACTCTGTAATCTGCCCGAGGCACTAATCGCACCTCTCCACCGAGACCAACTTCGCCAAAAACTAACATACCCTTCGATAAAGCTTGATTTTTCAGTGAGGATAAAATTGCTGTCACGACAGCCAAATCAAGACCTGGGTCTGAGGTTTTAATACCTCCCGCAATATTAACGTAAACATCGTACTGCCCTAGGTTGAGACCCATTCGTTTTTCCATTACTGCAAGTAACAACTGAACTCTATTCAAATCATAACCCATGACCGTTCTCTTGGGATGAGTATAATGATTATCACTCAGCAGAGCCTGTACTTCTACAAGAAAAGCCTGACTTCCCTCTAAAATAACACTCAAGCAGGAACCCGATTCTAAGCGTTCATCTTCAAGAAAAAATTTTGAGGGGTTAGAAACAGATTTCAAGCCCTGATTACTCATTTCAAATATTCCAACCTCATCAGTCGCGCCGTATCGATTTTTGTGACCTCGCAAAAGTCGGAATACATGGTTACGATCACCCTCAAAATGTAAGACTACGTCGACCATATGCTCCAGCATTCTTGGACCTGCCAAGTCTCCACCCTTTGTCACATGTCCTACCAAAAGGCAAGTAAGACCACGAGGTTTACAAAAATCAAGAAGCTTCATTGTACACTCTCGCACCTGTGATACCGTACCTGGTGTGGAATCTAGGTCACGAGTACGAATTGTTTGTATCGAGTCTAGAATCAAAATATCAGGTTTTACATCTAAAACTTGTTTTTGAATAGATTCTAATAAAGTTTCCGAAACAAGATACATTTCACCATTTTCAAAACCTAAACGCTTTGCTCTTAATTTAACCTGTGATTCAGACTCCTCTCCGGAAGCGTAAAGTACTCTTGACTTAGACTGTGCTAAGCTCTTACACAATTGAAGTAGCAAAGTTGATTTTCCAATGCCAGGCTCACCGCCTATAAGAACCATCGCACCAGGTACTAATCCTCCTCCTAAAACTTGATCAAGCTCACTAATACCTGTATTGATACGATCTTGATTTTCAAAATTAATATCTTCTAGTTTTACAGCACTACCACCACGAGCAAGAGATTCGACTTTTTTCTGCTCACCCTTCTTAAATATTTCGGTGACCTCTTCCTGTAAGGTATTCCATTGACCACATGCCGAACAACTTCCTTGCCATCTTGCATGCTGATGTCCGCACGCAGTACACACATAAAGAGTCTTCTTTTTCAAAACTCCCCCTCATAGGCCTGAATAAAATCTCCATCTCTAAGCTGCGCACCTGCAAGAAACTGTTTCACCGGCATCCGTTTTTTCCCTTCTAATTGAATTTCAAGTAAACTAGCTTGTCCACCTTTTAATTCCATTATAAGCGACTTATTGGCATCAATTCGTATCCTACCAGGTTGCATATTCGAGTTATTCGGCCTCCACTTCATATCCCACACTATTAACTTTTTATTCTTCCAACTAAATACTAATCCGTAATGATCTCTTAAAGCCCTCCATTGGTTAAAAATTTGACTCCCACTATCTCCAAAATTAACATATGCATCTCTTCTTGTGATTTTTGCAGCATATGTAACACCGGAAGATACTTGTTTTACTCGGTTTGCATCGAAGTTAGAATTTTTGTGCAATACTTCCAATAATAATTTTGAACAACTCTGTTGCATGTGCTCCGAAAGTTCTCGAATTGACCAGTCTGGGCTAATACTGAAATTCTCTTTCAGTAAGACATCCCCCTCATCTAATCCAGCAGTCATATCCATAATACACATAGCTGTTTGATGATCACCCTCGATCAAACAACGCTCCATGGGAGCGGCACCTCGCCAGCGCGGTAAAGCTGAAGCATGTCCATTAAGAAAGGAAAATTTTGCGGTATCAAGAATTCTTTGGGGCAAAATCTGTCCATAAGCCACTACTACTCCAAAATCAGGATTTATTTCTCTTAGAAGATACAAAGGTGCAAGCTTCTTCATTGAAACTGGCTGATTGACCGATATTCCAAATTTTAACGCAGTTTCTTTAACCGGAGGTGCCTTCAAAATTCTCTTACGCCCGTAAGGCTTATCAGGCTGAGTAAAAACCGCCTCTATAGATAATTGTTCATCCAAGACTATATCCTCGAGCACTTTAGCTGAAAACTGTGAACTCCCAAAGTAGACAATTTTAGTCTTTTTACTCATGTTTTTGTCCTTTCATACGGAGCATAATGATACACTGAGGATGGTGAAGACATCTAAGAAAAACAACAAGGCCGATCTTTTGAGATCTCTAATTCTCGATTTATTAGCTCAAAACAACCCAAAGGGCCTTTCATTCAAAGGAATCTTACAGAACCTTCCTGCCCAATATTCACACCGGTCTATTGTCAAATCAGAAATAAGTCAATTATTGAGCGAAAGACTGATCAATCGCAAAGGTAAAGGCTATCGAATCAATCTTAAACACAAAAATTCTGAACAAAAAAATCATCGTGAAACTTATGAGGGCATTGTCCAAAAACAAAAGTCGGGAACTTTGCTCATCCCCCTTAATGACAAGTTAATTAAAGTTTATCCAGAAAATACTAAAGGCGCATTAGCTGGTGATAAAGTTCGCTTACAAATTACACAACGTCGCAACAATGGAACATTAATTGGCCGTATCACAAAAATATTAGAGAGAGGAACCTCAAGAATTCTATTTAAGAAAAGTAGGGGTAGATTAATCCCACATACCCCACTTCCGCTTCCTATTATTTTAAGTCCAAAATATAAAAGAAAGAAATTAGAAGAGAATTGTTGGTATCTCGCTGAACCAACAGACAGAATATCAACTGAATACATAGAAATTGATGTGCTAGAAAAGGCCTCCGACCGTTATGATCTAGATGCACAAAGTCTTCTAGCTCAGTACGATATCCCAATAGAATTTACAACCAAAGTTATTGATTCAATCGATAACAATCCAGCTGAATTATGCGAACGTGTAGATATTACGGATCAAGTTTGTTTTACAATTGATGGTGCCACTGCAAAAGATTTCGACGATGCCATTAGTATTCAGAGGCATGGTAATGACTTCAAATTAGGCGTACATATTGCAGATGTAAGCCATTTTGTGCGACCTGATAGTCTTCTTGATGAATGCGCCAGAAACAGAGGTACCTCTTTATACTTTCCCAGACTTGTGGTTCCAATGTTACCTGAGGAGCTTAGCAACAATTTATGTAGTCTAATACCTGATGAGGATAGACACGCTATGACTTGTGAAATGCTATTCAGCGCCAAGGGGCATTTAAAAAAGGCTTGGTTTTTCCCATCTAAAATTCGATCAAGACAAAGATTCACTTATGAACAAGTTCAGTCAATCTATGAAGGTGAAATCTCTCATCAATATGAATGCCAAATAAAAGATTGTTTTGAATTATACAAAGCTCTTTGGGACCAGCGACTTAAACGAGGCACTATTGATTTCGACCTACCAGAGCCCCAGATAATATTAGATGAAAATTACAATGTAGATAGTATCACACCGCTAGAAAGAGTCGACGCACATAAAATGATAGAAGAGTTCATGATCGCAGCAAATGTTTCTATAGCAAAATTTTGCGCTCAGCAGTGCATCGTCGCTCCGTTTCGACATCACGGAACACCACGCGCTGAAGGTGTAGAAGAATTGCGACTCACACTAAATTCGGTTGGGATTAATACTAAACAATTGGAACTCAATTCACCTAAAACATTTCAAAATATTCTTAATCAATGTAAGGAAGAGGTAAAACCTTTTATACAACCATTGATACTTAGATCGATGCAACAAGCTTTTTATTCCGTTGAGAAATCTGAACACTTTGGTTTAGCACTTGAATATTACTGTCACTTCACTTCTCCCATTCGCCGCTATCCAGATTTGATTGTGCATCGTCAAATGCGTCAATTTGTTATCGAAAATGATCTTAAACTACCCTTTCCTATTCATCCGTTTAAACTTGGTTACAGAAAAAAATTACAAAATCCAAAATTATCTGAGGCCTCTAAAATCGCTCAAAAAAGTTCTCAATTAGAAAGACGAGCTGTTGAATTAGAAAGAGAATACCAACAACGTAAAAAAGTTACGTTCATGCAACAGTTTATAAATCAGGAATTTACAGTTCGAGTTAGCGGGATTGTCAAATCAGGCATATTCGCTTGTATACCCGAATATGGAGTAGAAGGATTTATTGCATTAACAGAATTACCAGGCTACTGGGAATTTAATGAACAAAAGTCTGAATTTAGTCAAAATCCTAGAAGTAAAAATCGATTAAGACCAGGCGATACACTAGATATCTGCATTGCGAAAGCTGACAAAGATGAGTCCCGTATCGATTTTAGACTGAGCGATAATCAGTGGGCTATTTTCAATAATCTCCGAAGGACCCCCGGTAAAACCAGATGAAATCAACCTTTAGTAAATTACTGCTTGCTAACTCTCAGACGACTAATTCGGCGTGCGTCTGCCTCGAGTATTAAAATTCTCAAACCTTGCAAACTTATCAAGGTCCCTCTATTAGGAATCCCACCACAATATTCTAGTAAAAATCCATTGACGGTTTTCGATCTAGTCTCAGGTATGCTTAGTTGAAAATATTCAATGAACTCGTCTAAATCCATAACCGCATCTACAAGATAGGTATCGCTACTCAGTTTCCTGAGACTAGATTGATCAAATTCATCCTCAATTTCCCCTACCAATTCCTCTAAAATATCCTCCATAGTGAGAATCCCTAAACTTTTGTCCTCACTACTTACTATGGCGAACTGACGCTTATTCTGCTGAAAAATCTCTAATGCTTCGTAACATGAGCAAGTTGGAACCATCGTAATCACTTCATCCATATGTTCTCTTACAGATTCACCCAGATGCCTTAGGAGTGGTAATTGATTAGCTCTAAATATACCCACTACATTATTCTCATGTGAAACTACGGGATAACGCGAAAATCCGTGTAATCGTGCATTATCAAGAGCTTCGATTGTGCTACAGGATTCCGATATACTAATCATTCTCGTTAGAGGTGTCATAATGCTATCGATGCGAGTTTCAAATAAATTATCGACTTGTCTTAAGATTTCGCGCTCTTCTTGATCTAGGTCCTGCTCATCTTGTTTTTGAGCCAGATCTAATGATGTTCTCATCATATATTCTTTTAAGCGAAGATTAAGCTGACCCCACAAATCGCGCCCTAGAACTCCAATGGCTAAACCCTCTTCTAGTTTACTAAGGCTCAGAAAGGGACCCGAAAATCGCTCATACAGACCAATCAGTACATGTATGATTCCAGTATTTTTATTAATGATCCATCTATCCAAACTAATACAAAAAACAAAGTAGCTTAACAGAATCGAACAACAGATGATGGTCAAGTCCAAAGACTCAAACCAAGGCTGACATACCGCTACAAACAAAGGGGAAATAGCCAATACAAAGTAGATGCAATTAAACCATAACTCGCGGCTACTATAATAAGCTTTTGACTCGTCAAACTTACGCTCATCTAAAATCGTTGAGTCAAAGCTTGGTATACAACCTGCAAGCGATAACACACGAACTATCCCTAACCGTCTTAAGAATAAAAAGAATAGGCCCCATATAATACAAAATACTGTCATGAAGCAACCTTCTTTACAGCCACCTTACGGAGACGATAATTCTCTAACTCAAGTACGTGAAATTCTAAATCTTGAAGTTTCAAGCTATCTCCAGCACTAGGCAAATAACCAAAATGCTGAAATACATATCCACCAAGAGTTTCAACTTCCTCATCTTCACTGGATAAAGAACAACCGATAATCTCCTCTACATCATCTAAATCGATTTTAGCATCAAAAACCCATTGCTTACCCTCAGAAGTATGCAATAAACTTTCATCATCATTTCGACGGTCTTGCACATCTCCAACAATTGTTTCCATAAGATCCTCTAGAGTAACAATTCCTGTGATCACTCCAAATTCATCAACTACAATTGCCATCTGAATCATACGTTTTTGAAATTCTTGCAATAAAACCAATTGCGACATTAATTCAGGAACGTAATATGCCTCTTTAATATGTTCCACCACGGAGAAGGAACTCAACTCGATATTCGAAAGCTCGGTAACATTGCAGTTTTCATAGGCATCTGAGATTTTACCGATAAGGTGCTTCGTGTAAATTATGCCAACGATATTGTCTTTTTCACCCTCAAAAACAGGAATTCTCGAATAAGGAGTAAAATCAGAATGTGCAAGCAGACCTGCGATATTTTGCTTTGACGATATTTTGAAAACGTCGTTGATTGGAACCATAGCTTCCTTCACAGAACCATCTGCAAAATCAAACAAACCTTCTCTCAGTCGTTCTCGAGAGTCTTGATCTAAATTATCAGAAGGTGAGTCAACTTTCGAAGTCGAGAAACAAATCATCCTAGGTAAATAATGCGAAAAAACAAGAAGCAAAAGTAGAAAAATTCGTTTATCTAGACTATCAACGCCAGATAAATACAACTTGAATTCATAGAGCAGTAAACTAAGCATCATCAAAACAAGCAACTCATACAACATTGAGCTCCGTAGAAAACTGGGCAAATCTCTATTAAACTCTAAACTTCTTCTTAAAAATCGATAGCAAGCAAAGGCTAACGATACAATTATTATAATCCAAAGCTCATAATTCACTTTTTTGAGACTCCCACTCCAGAAAATCATTTAAAATTTCATACTGAACTTTCATCATCTGCTTATAATCATTTTCATTTTTATGAGTCCACCCGTGTAAATGTAACAGTCCATGAATTATCAAGAAAAAAGTAAGTTTCAACTGAGATTTTAATCCAAATTGATCCTCCATAGCATTTACACATAAATAAATATCACCCATAGAACCCAAGGGATCATTCTCAGGAGCCTCAAGTTCAAAAGTCAATATATCGGTTGCCCCAGATTTACCTCGATAACTTTGGTTCAAATCTGCCATTTGTAAGTCATTCAAAAACGTAACACTCAATTGTCGATAAAATCTAACATCGCCTCTTTCAATTATTTTGCCCCAACAATAAGTCAAAAAAGTCTCAAAAGAGTCACTTGATATCTCCTCAGGTAATGAATTTACTTCAAACAATGGAGTTTCTTCCGTCGAAGCTTGAATGTCAATTGTATCTGACTTAGGCAAAAAACCATCGAGGTCAAGACTACTTTTTTGTACCTTAAATTCCTGCAAAATCAATCTCCCGCAACGATCTCTATCCACTTTTCGACCACTCAAAAAATAACCCTTCTTGGTCGCAATTAAATCTAAAAATTGCTCCCAATCTTGCAAAGCCTCACTCAGACTAACACCTAAAAAATTACTTTCTAAACCTTGATCAAATGAGTTTTTTAAGAGAAAAAATGCTAATTCCTCGTTATCGTATTCTTTATTCGAGATCATGCGGCAAAGAGCAAACTTAAGTCTTTGCTCCGTATCGCTAGCCTGCGCTAAAGTTGCTACTCCAGGTGTATCTAATAAATAACAGTTTTCTGATAATTTTATCCATTGACGACCTTTAGTAATACCTGGAGCATTAGCTACACGAACGACTCGTTTTTTTCGTAAAGTATTTATCAGCGTCGACTTTCCTACATTGGGTAGCCCAACTACACAGATTCTTAGAACTTTAAGAATCGAACTGGTAGGCATATATTTTTTGGTCAGTTGATCAAAGATCTTCAGTATTTGACCCGGCTTCTTAGTTGTTTCAATTGCTACTGCAGCTAATCCACGATTCTTAAATTCTGCTATTACAGCATCTCTGTAGAAATCGCTAACTAAATCAGCCTTGCTTAAGAAAATGACTCGGGCCTTTGATTCAAATTTAGTATCTAAAAAACGAACTCTAGAACTTATCGGTAGACGAATATCGCGTATTTCAATTACAAGACTGCAATCCTTTATATCTTGATAAATAGTTGGTGTAGAGGACTTCGTCGATTTAGAACTGGACTTACTTTTGACGGTAGTCTTTATCGATGCGCCTTTCTTGCTAGTTCTAGAAGTGGAATTAGGCTTAGGGTCACAATTATTTGTGGAACACCACTTTTTAGCTTTAGTGTTAGGTTTATTGCGTTTTGCTCGGGGCATCTTAACGTAATCTTACCAATTTAATGTGAATGACAAAAGACCGGTCATTGAGATATAAACCGGTCTTTAGTTTCTGACAATGATTTAATATTCAAAAGGTACTATTTCTCGCCATCTTTGCGAGTGCGTATCTTTATTTTGGTAGCACGCTTCCCTACTCTATCTCTTAAATAGAACAGTTTAGCTCGTCGAACCTTACCTGACTGAATCACTTCGACTTTTTCAATAGAGGGTGAATGATATGGGAAGACGCGCTCAACACCAATTCCCCCACTAATTTTCCGCACTCGGAACGTTTTATTGGTACTGCCATGCTTGCGGCCGATACATATTCCCTGAAACTGCTGAATTCGCTCTTTATTACCTTCGGTAACTTTCACATGTACACGAACCGTGTCTCCCACTCTAAAATCGGGATAGTTCTTTTCGACTTCAGCTTCTTTATTTAACTGCTGGATCAAATCCATGATCGCTCTTCCTCTCCTCGATGAGCTTGCCCATCTTGTACTTATTCAACAACTTCTTCTGACTCTCGTCCAATGGATATTGGTACCATAAATCCGGACGCTTCTCAGCAGTCTTCTTTGCTGACTCCAGAAATCTCCATTCGGAAATCAATTTATGATTACCCGATAATAACACTTCCGGTACCTCATACCCTCTATATTCTGCTGGCCTAGTGTAAACCGGTGCTCCTAAAAGCCCCGCATAGTGACTGTCCGAACTGATACTTTCGTAATCCGATACTGCCCCAGGCAACAATCTCGCAAGTGAATCGATAATTACGAGTGCAGGTAACTCGCCCCCGCTGAGTACGTAATCGCCAATACTAATTGTCCCGTCGATATACTCACGTACTCGTTCATCAATTCCCTTGAAGTGACCACACAACAATATAATGTGACTCTCTTTTGCCAATTCAAGTGCGAGCCGCTGATTATACACACAACCATCTGCTCCTGTCATCAATACTTTTTGTTCGGAGGTTTTTTTTTCTGGATCACAACCCAGCAAGTCGCGTAGGCATTCGTAGAATGGTTCAACACCTAGAACCATACCTGCTCCACCACCATAAGGATTATCATCCACACTACAATGCCTATCCCTTCCATACTTTCGAAGAGACACCAACTTGATCTGAAGAGCACCCGCTTTCTGAGCGTTTTTTACTATGCTACTCTGAAGTACATCATAAAAATTACCGGGAAATAAAGTGACGACATCAATTTTCAACAATTAGCACTCCCTAAGAAAACTAAATTACAGATAATGGCGTGAATTGATCAGACAGGATAATACGACCTGACTCTAAATCAACCTCATCCACTAATGCCCTGACAAAAGGTACCAGAGTCTCTTTGCGACCCTTTATAACCTGCATTACTGGATTTGACGGATACTCCTCTAAACGCTTAACAACACCTAGCACACTACCAGTTGAAGTGATAACCTGAAGACCAAGCAATTCATCAGCATAAAAATCACCATCTTCCAACTCTAGTCTATCTAATTCTGGAGGAAGAAACAGGTAGACATTACGAATGTGCTGCACCGATTCAACTCCGTCATAACCCTCAAATTTGATTAAAACATCTTCACCATGCCAGCGACTGTCTTGGATAACTAATTGCTTACCAACCTGCTCATTATCCAACCCAAGAATTATTGTGTCTCCCGGTGCAAACCTTTCATCAATAAATTCCGTCAATGGTGTAACTTTGATGTACCCATGCAATCCATGAGGCTTCCTCGCAAAACCAACCTTGATTGATTGTTTATTCTTGGCCATCAGTACAAGCTATAGCTTAACTTCAGTCTTACGTAATTGCTGGACAACGCCATCATCCAATACAACTTCGACACCAGTCATCACAGCATGCCAGTTATCGCCAATTTGAACTTCAACGGGGGAATCAACTGTTCCATGAACAAATTCCTCGCCAAGTTTCAATTGACCAAGCTCAGCCAACTTCTGCTCCATCTGCCGCCGAGTACCTTTGAAGCGCTCTTCCTCCATAGCCATCTTTTTCATTATTTCATAGTCGGGCTTTACATCCTTTTCACGACATTGTGCGATGTAACCATCACGATGTTCTTGAAAACGAACATAATCCCCTTCCATGGAATCTATCTGACCACGAGTTTCGGTAGACAAAATATTAATAAGTTTTTCAGTTACGATAGATTTAACAACTACTTTGCGAATTACTCGAATAGCTTCACTCATGAAAGAACCTCAATTACAACTTTCTTGTCATTCTTATTTAATGATGAGCGCACCAAATCACGAAGTGCATTGATAACTTTACCCTGCTTGCCAATGACTCTACCAAGATCATCTTTGGCCACAGCGATTTCCAAAATTGTGGTTGTTTCACCATCTATCTGCTTGATATCCAAATTGTCCGGAGCGTCTACCAAATTGGAGAGCACGAAACGAACTAACTCAACCATATTAATCCTCTTGTTCAAGAACCTTATTCTTCTTGACGAAATTGCTTACGGTATCACTCATTACAGCACCTTTATCTAAATAGTGCTTCAAGCGATCTACTTTAACTTCAAATTTAGGCGTTTTTGCACAAGGATGATAATAACCAATTTCCTCGATATTACGTCCATCACGTTTATTTTTTCGTTCTGCTGCAACAATACGATAGTGCGGACTACGCTTTGCACCGCCACGCTTTAGTCGAACTACGACCATAATTCCTCCTAGATTTTAAATGGCAACCCACCCCCGCCCAAAAGTTTGGTCGGGTTTAACATTCCCATCTTCTTAAATTGTTTCATCATTTGTTTCATTTGCTCAAACTGTCTGATCAGCTGATTAATTTGCTGAACATCTGTTCCCGAGCCTCTGGCAATTCGTCGACGACGAGATGCATTAAGCACCTCTGGATTATAACGCTCCTCGATAGTCATTGATCGGATTATCGCTAGTGTTCGTTTCATTTCATCACCAACTCCTCCGAACTGACCCTTAAACTGAGCCATACCAGGGATCATCTTCAATAACTCCTCTAGCGGACCCATTTTGTTCATCATCTCTAATTGTTCCAAAAAATCAACGAGATTAAACTGCCCGCTGCCCATACGTCTTTGCATACGCTTTGCTTTAGACTCATCCATTACGCCACTGGCTTTCTCGATAAGACCCATTACATCGCCCATGCCCAGAATTCTTTGTGCCATACGCTCCGGATCAAACAACTCTAAGCCATCTAACTTTTCACCGATCCCAATAAACTTGATAGGTTTAGCGATCGTCTCTCTTATGGAAAGTGCGGCTCCACCCCTAGCGTCTCCATCAATTTTACTCAAAATCACGCCAGTTAAACCAAGACGTTGATCAAACGCTTGAGAAACTCGAACTGCTTCTTGGCCAGTCATAGCGTCGATTACCAATAAAATTTCTTGTGGTTTAACTTCATCCTTAAGACGTTCCAACTCACCCATGAGGTTATCATCTATCTGAAGACGGCCAGCAGTATCAACTATGACCAACTGGTGCCCATCAGCCTTAGCTCTTTCGATACCAGCCATTGCTATTTGCACGGGGTCGCTATCTGTACCTTGCTCGTAGAAACCAGCTTGCACCTGTTTAGCCACAGTCTCTAACTGTTGAACTGCGGCAGGTCGGTAGATATCACATGCTACTAACAGAGGTTTATGTTTGGCATATCGTTTAGCTAGTTTACCTGTAGTAGTTGTTTTTCCAGAGCCCTGCAAGCCAACCATTAGAATTTTATTAAGACGCCCGTTTTCTATGGCTAAATCTTCAGGGGTTTTCCCCATAACCTCTACCAGCTTCTCGTGAACTAACTTAATAAATTGTTTTCCAGGGTCAAGATTTGAATCAACCTCACTACCCAAAACTTGGTCTCTTATTGAGCTTACGAAGGACTTAACAATTTTCATGTTAACGTCAGCTTCCAATAAAGCCATCTTAACTTCGCGAAGAGCTTCCTTGATATTATCTTCGGTAAGCTTGCCCTGACCTTGCAAATTTCGCAAAGTTCCTTGCAACCGATCAGATAAATTACCGAATACTTCCATTTTTATATCTCAAATTAACCAAATTTAATGTACAGCAAACAAACGCCGACAGCGATAGCCGGGCGAATATAGAGCGAGGAAGATTACCAGATGAAAAATATAGAGTCAATGTTTATTAGTGTTTGAACTCAATAGTTTCTCAAACTCTACGGTTTCCAACATAGACTTGAAGCAAGCATTAGAGCGTGCCATCTGGATATATTTTTCATCTCCATCAACAGCACACTTAAGATTTCTTATCGCAAGCTTAAATTTTCCCATCAGCGAGTATATGGATGCACGATAATAATAAAGTACAGGTAAATTCTTAAACTTCTTCAAACCTAGATTAACAGTTTTCAATGCTTCTTCGAACTCACCACGACCCATGTAGAAGAGAAATAAACTATGGTAAAGATTGATATTTTTAGGCCTAACTTTTTGTAATGAATCTAAAGCCTCATGAATGAGATCGCATCGATGTGCTGATTCGAGATACAACAAAAAAAGATCGACTGAATCTCCCTTTAGATCGAGAGATCTTTTAAGATTTTCATATGCTAAAGTATTTTTGTTTAGCTCCAAAAGAACTCGACCTAGCTGATAATAGCACTGAGACATTTCATCTATATCAGAAGCTAATTTTAAGGCACCACGAAAACTGGAACGAGCAAGTCTTAATCGAGAATTCTGCAAATGACATCTACCTAAATTAAACAAAGCCTCGAATGTTTCTTCAATTTTCAAAGATTGAGATAAATAAGACTGAGCAGCATCTAGCCTACCTGATTCTAAATACATTAAACCCATATTATTTAATACAGTTGGGTCTTCGGGAATTAGTTGTAATACTTTGCGATAGGTTCCGTGAGCTCTCTCTAGCTGTCCCATTTTATATTGACAACTTGCTAGAGACATTAATACATCGATTAAATCCTCTTCTTCCTCTAAATTAGGAATCATCTTTTGGTAACAATCGATAGCCTCTAAAAACTTATTCATATCTTCAAGAACTTGCGCTTTACCTAAATTTGCTTCAAAGAATTCAGGACTAGTTTTCAAGCATTGATCAAAATAAAATAATGCCTTTTCGAATTCACCTAACTGATGCAAGATCTCACCTAAATAATTATGAATTCTAGGAGAACCTTTTCCTAACTTAAACAAAACTAGAAAGGATTCGCGAGCCTCTTCTAACTCTCCCATAGCATAATGTAGTAGTCCCAAACGCTCAATCCCAAGTGGATCATGTGGATTCATCGAGAATACTTTTTTTATAAAAAATTCGGCTTCATCCCATCTTTCTTGAATCAGAAGTAAGTAACCTAAATCCGAATATGCAGCACAGTTTGTTGGATCTAATTTGATGGAAGTTTGAAATGCCACAATAGCCTCTTCCATCCACTCCATCCTGAAGCAGGTATAAGCTTTTAGATAAAAATAAATGGAATCATTTTGAAAACTTGCTTCATGGTCTTGTATCCAATCCCAAGCTTCCTCGAATAACTCACAATCAATCAACTCTTGAAGTTTTTCAAGATCAGCACTCACGTTTTGCCTCATCCCACAAAACTTTTTTCTGTTTGTAACTTGCTGTCTTCAAATCTAACTTCTTAGACTCTACTTTCGCCTCTAAGCATTCCCACCGTTTTCGAAACTTATTCAATGACAATTGAGTCAGCTCTTCGGGTGAGTACCCATGCTCGACGGCTGCTGAGTAAAGTGCCATGAAAATATCCGCAAATTCTTCACGCTGTCTTTCGGAGCTTTCCTCCAGAACACTGTGGCGAAATTCTCGCAATTCTTCGTCCACCTTACTAAGAGAATCCTCAGGGCTTTCGAATCTAAATCCAGCTGACTTAACCTCTTGGTAGATTTTTTCAACTTTTTGAAGGGATGGTAGCGCCCTATATTTTTCGAAAAGACTTGAAGATGACTTCGATGATTTTTCTTTGGCTTTGATATCACGCCAACTTGTCTGGGGACAATAATCTTTCTGATCAAAATCGGGCTCGAACACGTGTGGATGTCTACGAATAATTTTATCCGAAATCTTGCGAGCCACAGTCTCCAGATTGATTCGACCTAAACTACTTTCTTCAAGCAATTGAGCGTGCAAATATATCTGCAGCAGAACATCGCCAAGCTCTTCCTCCATACCCTCTGGATTTGAGTGATCTACTTCTTCTAAAAATTCATATACTTCCTCTAAAAAGTATTTCTTAAGACTGTCATGATTTTGTTTCAAATCCCATGGGCAACCAGTCTCCGGATCTCTCAATCTTGCCACAATCTTTCGAAATCTCTGTAGTTCACTACTCTGGGGCGCTACGGAATCATTCATCTAGAACCTTAGCCGCAGAGGCTTTGCTTTTGCGAGAAGCCACTACAGAATGCTTAGAAGTTTTTACCGACTTCTTAGTTTCTACACTAAACTTCAAGTCATCCTTTTTTCGATCATAGCCGATTCTTATTCCGTCGCCCTTCTTGAATGTGGAGCTTAAAATCATTTCAGCCAGAGGATTTTCCAAGGATTTTTGGATAGCTCTCCTCAGAGGTCTTGCTCCATATTTTTCATTAGTGCCCTGCTCTACTAGACACTGCTTAGCGCGTTTGGTTAAGCTCATGTTAAGACCAAGCTTTTTTAATCTATCCTGAACTTCCTTGAGCATAATATCGATGATTTCTAAATTATCATTCATATCCAACGCTCGGAACAAAACTACCTCATCAATTCGGTTTAGAAATTCTGGTGGAAAGATCTTTTCTAGTGCTTTTCGCGTTTCACGATTCTTTACCTTATCATCAATTTCTTCCTTACTTCCCCCAAAACCGATTGCTGAACCCATTTGATCTATCTTATCAACTCCAATATTCGAAGTGAGAATTATAAGTGATTGATTAAAAGTCACTACCTGACCCTTACTATCAGTCAAGCGCCCCTCATCTAAAATTTGTAAAAGTAAATTGTGAACTTTACGATGAGCCTTCTCGATTTCATCAAAAACAACAATTGATTCAGGCTGTTTTTTAATAGCTTCGGTTAAGAAGCCACCATCATTATGACCAATATACCCAGGTGGAGCACCAATCAATTTTGCGTATTCGTGAGACATCGCGTACTCACTACAGTCAACTCTAATTAAATCTTGTGTACCGAATAAATATTTACTCAAAGCTTTACCAAGCTCGGTTTTACCGACACCAGTTTGACCAACGAAAATGAAAGAACCAATTGGCCGGTTAGGACTTTTTAGTCCTACTTTCGCTTTTCTCACAGCTTGCGAAACCACTTTTATAGGCTCATTTTGCCCAACTACAAAACGCCTTAATTCATTTTCCATATCAAGATATCGCTCATCAGCTAAATTTTCTTTGGTGCTATCTGTGGCATCCAATAGCGGTAATCCCTCATCACCATCCATCAAAATAGTAATCTCTTTAATATCTAATGATGGATTAACCTTGATACATAGATTGTATAGCTCCTGCTCGATAATATCTCCCAATAGAGGATAATCGCCCGAATTGAAAATACTCGGTGCAATTTCGTTAATATAATTCACCACAGAAGCATTAATAATTAATCTTTTGTAAGATTTCTTATCAGTAATCTTCGCGTTCTTGAAAAGGTCCCGCTGCTGAGCAGGCGAAAAAGACCTAATCGCCACGAAACGATCTAGACTTTCACAAAACTTCATTTTGATATTACCCGAAATGTTGTTGGAGGAACTCATTGTACTCACCTTGTCCGCATTTGTTTAATTTGGTCTTGCCTTAAACATTTTATCGACCAAATCAAGGGATTTGTTCGCTCTATCTCACTATTTATTTTACCACAGACCAAGTTTTCTTCCTCTTTTGGTAACTCGTAATAGGATCGAATAACTTGATCACAAACCTCAAGATCCATATACTCAGCAGGTTTCAAAAGGAATTAATAATGGAATCTATCTTAACAGGACTAGAGTCTGCCAAACTCTTGAATGAGGACCTTAGTATCGCCCTATTTCAACCCGAAATTCCTGGTAATGTAGGCTCCATTGCTCGCTCATGTGTCGCTACTGATACACCGCTCATAATTGTAGGTCCGATACCTTTCCAAATAACACATTCAAGATTGAAACGAGCAGGCTTAGATTACTGGCAACATCTAAAATGGTGCTATATGGATACACAAAAACAGTTCTTTGAACTTTTTGGAGAACAGAGACTTGTTCTGACAAGCGTTAGAGGAGATCAACCATACCATGAGTTTCAGTATCAAAAAGGGGATATTATAGTTTTTGGGAGAGAAACGCGAGGTCTCGACGAAACACTCATCAATGATCCTAAGCACAAAAGCATTTTTATTCCAATGTGGGGTAAAACGCGCAGCCTTAATATAGCAAATTCAGCTACCACAATATTGTATGAAGCTCACAGGAAATTTGGATTCCCTGAATGATTTAGAATTAGTCCACACTCACAATCATTAAATAGTTTTATATTTACTGAACAAAGCGGAAACCGACGTTCCCTCATGAATTCGCCGAATTGCTTTAGATAGTAATTTACCTATACTTAAAACCTTAATTCGACTGGGATCATAATCTCCCCGAATAGATATAGTATTCGTAACTATAACTTGAGCTAACTTAGAACTAGAAAGCTTCTCGATAGCATTCGCAGAAAAAACTGGATGAGTACATGCGGCATAAACTTTGGTAGCACCCGCTTCCATGAGGGCATTTACACTATTTACAATTGAACCGCCTGTATCGATTTCGTCATCAACCAGAATTGCAACTTTATCTTTTACATCTCCAATAATTCCATAGACAGCAGATCTATCCTTATTACCATCACGTTTTTTATCGATTATAGCCAAATCAGCTTCAAGAGCCCATGAGAAGGCTCGGGCCCTCTTAGCACCTCCAGCATCAGGAGATACCACAACCATATTTTCAAGTTTCAATGACTTTATATAGTCACAAATTACAGGCAGAGCGATCAATTGATCTACTGGCAAAGTAAAAAACCCCATCACCTGTTCAGAGTGCAAATCGATAGCAATTATACGATCAACCCCTGCCGCCGTTACTAGATCTGCTAGTAGTCTCGCTGTTATTGAAATTCTCGGCTGATCCTTCTTGTCTGAGCGTGCATAATAGTAATAAGGCATTACCGCCGTAACTCTTCTCGCAGAAGCACGTTTTAATGCGTCAATCATTATGAGCATTTCCATAACATCATCGTTGACATTCTCACCTATGGTATGGATCACAAAACAGTCCATGTCACGTACATTTTCTTCAATTTTGACAAAGCTATTGGTGTTTTTAAACTTGAAGGTACTAGATCGACCTGGCTCAATATCTAGTCTTTCGCATACCTCATGAGCCAACTCACTGCCATATCGACCATAAAAAACTTTGAGTCTGTCTAAATACGCCATTTTATAGCCCCTTACAGAAACCCTACTTATCCTTATCTTTGGGTGTCACATCAATCTCATCATCTTCTGAACTCTTCTTTTGTTCCTGCATCTGATAAGCTGCATTGATCTCTTCCTGTAAATTTTTCATTCGGTCTTGAATATCCTCAATAAAGGAGACTTTAGCACTTAATTTCTCCACAATTTTTTCTGCTGATAGGCTTTGAGATACAGATGAAAAATAATCCTGACCAATTTCTGTAAATACTTTAAGCTGCTCTTCACTTAACTCACTCAGATGATTTTTGAGCTTGTGAAGCTCTAATTGAAAGTGAATACTATCTTTGATTTCACCCGAGCGGGTCTCGACTTCATCCAAAGTTTTATTAAGACTATTTTTGACCTTATTCCACAAGTCCATGAACTCTCCAAAGGATTAAAGCTGCCAAGTAACCAATTTACAATCCTTGCGGGCTCCAACTATATAACAGGAGTCCCTAGAAACAGAAACTATTTTTGACATTTTTAACTCCTATCAGTAGGACTCAAAAAGGTTTGGCGAATATCGCACACATCGGTGTAAACTGGTGAACTTTATCCTCAGTTAACTACTCAAAAGGTTATTAATGAATACTAATATTGAATCTACCAAGCAAGCGTTTTTCAAAGAACTTGAGCAGAGTAAAAGTATCGATGAGCTACTACGATTTAAAGGAGCCTACTTAGGGAAACAAGGTCAAATTAGTTCATTACTAGCCCAAATTAAGGAAGTTAAACCAGAAAAACGTGGAGAATTTGGACAGGCCGTTAATCAACTTAAAAAAGAAGCTACAGCCGCTTTTCAAAAAAAGAAAGCAGAGTTGGAGCAAGTTAAATCAAATATAGATAAAGTGGACCTGAGTATGCCAGGTACAGGATGTCCATCAGGAAATTTGCATCCTCTAACTCAAACTACAGAGCAAGTAATCAAAATCTTCAAAAAGTTAGGTTTTAGCGTAGAGTCTGGACCTGAAATTGAATCTGACTTCTACAATTTTGAGGCATTGAATATGCCCAAGCATCATCCGGCACGCGATATGCAGGATACCTTTTTTATTGACTCTAATCATGTACTGCGTACTCATACTTCGGGTATACAAATTCGTACTATGGAAAAACAGGAACCACCAATTCGTATTATTGCACCGGGTAAAGTATTCCGTGTTGATAGAGACACCACTCACTCGCCAGTTTTTCATCAAATTGAAGGTCTAATGGTTGACACTGATGTAAATTTTAAACACTTGAAATTTATGCTTAGAACCTTTATCCAAGAACTTTTTGGTTCCGACCGAGAAGTCAGATTTCGTCCTAGCTTCTTCCCTTTCACGGAACCATCTGCTGAGATGGACGTGATGTCAGAGCAAGGACAATGGATGGAAATTCTGGGTTGTGGAATGGTTGATCCGAATGTTTTCAAAGCCGTTGGAATTGACTCAAATAAATATACTGGCTGGGCTTTTGGGATTGGAATTGAACGCATTACAATGCTTAAATATGGCATGACTGATATCCGGCCCTTTTTTGAAAACGATACTCGCTTTCTTAGGCAATTCATTTAGGAGGAGATATGTATCTTGGCATAGACTTAGGCGGCACAAAAACGGCCATCGGACTCGTAGAAAATAATGGCCTAATAAAACAACGCCATTCTTTCCCTTCGATAGCCAACGATTTTGAGGAATATTACGAGTCACTTGAAAATCAAATCGAGTTATTTTTCAATAAACACAAACTCAATATCGATCAGGTAAAAGCTGTAGGGGTTGGATGTGCTGGACAAATTGAACTGTCGTCTGGAACTATATTCCATTCCCCTAATCTAAATTGGTCAAACGCACCATTGGGAAACAAATTACGCAAAACCTTCGTTAATGCGAGTGTAACTGTGGATAATGATGTGCGAGCTGCTACACTGGGAGAATATCTATTTGGTCTTTCAAGTAGACCTACAGTTTACATAAATATATTTTTAGGCACTGGGATTGGCTCGGGAATAATCATTGGTGACCGAATTTTACGCGGGTATACTAACTCAGCGGGTGAATTAGGATTGACAAGTATTGATTTCAGCGGTCCTCGACACTCGTCCGGTAATCGTGGTGTTTACGAATATTACGGAAGTGGTACGGCGCTGGAGCGTTATGGACGCGAGCTTGCTCAATCGCAGTTAGAAGAGAATCCTAGACAACTGGGCGGTAATAGAATCTGCGATAAAACTGAATCGATTGAAGCTATAACTGGAAAATATGTCGGAGATTTAGCTGCTGATGGAAATACCGATGCAATCATGCTTGTTAAGAAAGTCGCTCAATATATCGGTGCTGGTATGGCGAATGTAATTAATTTCTTGAATCCTCAGGTAATAACCTATGGAGGGGGTTTAGCTGAAGTCGGTCCTATACTAACGGATACTATCTTGGAAACTGTAAAGGAAAGAGCTATTTCTACTGCTTATGAAAAAACCGATATTCTGAAGGCCAACTTAGGTAATGATGCCGGCATCATAGGTGCAGCATTCTTACATCGCGTTAACGAATCGGGAGAGATCTCTTAGATGAGTGAAGTACCCAAGACTTTGTGGATTTTGGATCTAGGCTCTTGGGCAGTGCGCCTGTTAAAGGTGCAAGCTCTAAATGGTGAACTCGTCAATTGGGAATCTTTCGACCACGTGCACCAAATAAGTATTAATAATACTTTAAACTTTCAGCAAAACTATTTAAAGCAACTTCCTGGTGCGCTTGATCGACTGATTGAAAGATCTAATGTCAATGGTCCGATTCATGTCTTACTCCCATCAAGTATTTTTACCTATGATTTCGGTTCTCAATATGAAAGTAACTTACTTTTACAGCTTGATGAGAATATCCGTCAAAAAATTAACCTGATGCTTGCGAAGAAAGGCCTAGAGGCCGCTTTTCTTGGATCCGGAATTTGTGCAGAAATCGAATATCTATGTAATAAAGAATTCGATCGATCTCAGAGAAATTTTCTGTTTTCAATCAACTATTCATCAAGCTACTTTGCAGAAATCATAGATGGTTCATTGAGTCGTTTCTGGCAAGACACATCCATCAATGGCATGCAATTAGACTCGATGATGCGAGACAAAATAAATTGTCCAGATTCAACTAAATCTATCCTCGATTGGAAAAAAAACGAATTTGCGCTACTACCTGTATTTCGGCCAATCCAAGAAAGACTTTCTGAATTTGAGGTTTTGAAAGATTTTTTATCGATTGTAGATTTACAGCTTAACCAATGGGAAACTGCCGATATTGATTCGACTATCTATCTTAGTGGTGGAGTTACCCAGTTAAGGAACCTTGACGCATACTTAGAGGGTACTAGAACAAACCAATATGAGTCGTTTTGTACAAGTTTTTTCAAAGAATGGCTTGAGAATACAACGCTGGGCTCCGACAATCAAAATGGATGGGCATCATGTTTTGCACATGCTGGGCTCATTCTTCAGCGGGAGAAAGCAAATGTCGAGTCGCGTAAAAGAAGATCAAGCTAATAAACAAGACTGGAGCCACTATGGCCTCCACCACAACTTTAATAGTCAACAAAATAAACGTAAACAATACGAATTCACGGCATTTTTGACTGTAGCTTTGATGGTCTGTTTTTTTACAGGCTACTACTTCTTGTAGGAGATTAAATGGGCTTAAATACCCTACAACTTGAATTTGAAATTCAGAAAATTCTATACAAAGGCAATACTAAATTAGTTATTTATGGTCTACAGATAGCGCGTGAATTTAATATTTCAATACGTAAAGAAATAATAGAAAGCTTATTAAAATCTCCCTCTATAGAGGAAACACAAGCACTATTGCAATATCTTGTAGTACAGGAACCTTCCTCAATTTTTGATTACTGTCTAGTAATTATAGAGCAATTTCCTGATCTCAGAGCTGATCTGGCAATCAAGGTTCTATTACTACCAAATATCCAGGCGCCCAATAACTCTCAAATAAAAAGAATTCTGACATTAATTAGTCGTAATGAAAACGATATGCAGACTTCATCCCTAATCAAAATACTTCATAATGCATCGGAGCAAATACCATTAAAATGGTTTGCTGCAATCCTCGAACACCGTAATTCAGAAGTAAGGATTGAGAGCACCCGCTTGATGGCTATTACAGCTAGAGAAGAATTACGTGAACTTTTGATTAAAGCCTGGAATAAGGAAGATAGGGGTAAACCATGGGCAGGTGTAGGTCTTTGGAAACTCGGTGATCCTAGATTCTTAAAATATGTAGAAAAAAACCGAACATCAATTAAGTTACTAGCGTACTGCGGTCAAGATCCTCAAATTATCGAGATACTACGGTCCGAATTATTAAACTCTAATTGTCTCGAGGCGGCCTGGGCACTGCAAAAACTAGAAAATACTCAATCTGTACCTATAATTTTAGATAACAGTTTAGAAAAAGCTGGAACCGTTTTAGGTCTAAGTTTGTTTAATTTAGCTGAATCTATGGACTCAGAATATTGTATGAATACTCTTCAGCGAGCTATTGAACTGGAAGAAGTAAATATTAAAAAAAACAACTCACTGAGCAAACTTACTCAATTAGCACTCAGTACCCCTATTGCAATGGAACTAGAAAATAAATTAGCTCATCAAAAAATTCCAGAAAATAAAAAACAAGCTCTTGAATTAAACAATCTCAACCAAATTGAACGCTGGCTAGCGCCCTTAATCTGGAAAAAATGGTCTGAAAGTAGAGATTACTTACCATCTCACATACCATGTTAATATAATGCCTACTGTAGCAGATTTACATTCACACAGCATATATAGTGACGGTTCACTAACGCTCGATTCCGTTACAGAAACAATAAGAAATCGTCATTTGAGCGCCTTTTCAGTTACGGACCATGACAGTCTCGAGTTTTACGGTCAAAACATACCACCTGATATCAAGAAACGACTGATACCAGGAACGGAGCTAAGTACTCATTTCAACAATCAATCTGTTCATCTTCTCGTCTACTGCTCATGGCCAATACCACAAACGTTTCGCAAATTAGTGAAGGAATTTGCAAGCTATAGAAAAAATCGTTACCAACGAATCTGTCGGGATCTTGCCAAAACTTATCCTGAATGGAATTGGCATATCTCAGACCAGCAATCTAATTTTACAAGTAGGGCGTTATGCCAATTCATATCTGAGAAGACTGGAAATAGGTCCTTGAGATCCATTTATGACAATTATTTATCAAACATCAACATGGGCTATCAAGAATTCCCTGAATTAAGCGAATTACTTTTACGCCTAAAAAATATTGATACGGTTAAAAGCTTCATCGCTCATCCAGGTCATCGCGGTAAAACTTGGGAGTCCTTTTGGGCTCAATGGAAAGACTTAGGTCTTAGCGGCTTAGAATTAATTCATCCTACTCATAAAAAAAGTTTGAGAAATTATTATAAAAAAATTCTCAGACGAGAAGGTTTAGTTGCCTCAGGGGGTAGTGACTTTCATTTCCCTAGAGGTGGCTCTGCGGGTCCAGGACGAATGGGACTAGATCAGAATCAATGGCAAAATTTCAAACAACAATGTGAAGTTCTTTGTTCGAAGAATTCCTACACCAAAAATTGATCTAGAATTGCTACAATGAGCCAAACTATTTCAAAAATGAATAAATTAAATATAACCCTAAAGCTAATAATTCTTTTTTACGCACTTCAAAGTGCTAGCTATGCCAGTTTCAGAAAAGGCGTAGAGTTCTTTGACATGGCTCGCTACAGAGATTCAATGAAAGCCTTTAAAGCTTCCATCAAAAGCAAAGAAGAAATTGGAAATTCCTATGCATATTTAGGTCGAATTTATTTGAGATCTCGTGAGTACCACAAGGCATATAAAGCCTTTATAAGAGCGGTTAAATCAAACTCTAATAGCAAAAGACTGTTAGATGATTTAGGTAAATGCTTGGATAAACTTCGGGGAATAATGGAGCTACCAGAGTTTATCAAATTATATAAAGACACCTATAAAAGCGGTGTATACCCCGCACCTGTAATCTACTATCTGATAAACAATCTCCATAAGCGCGGAGAATATGAAAAAATATTAAATATTTATGAAAATATAAGTCAAGAGCCAAGTTTTCGATTAGGCCAGCAAAGCATACCACAAAGTATGAGTTCAATATATTTCCACTTAGCTACCTCACATTTGAATCATTCAGGTAATACCGAACTAGCTCTGCAATTTGCAACAAAAAGTCTTAGATTGGACCCCCTCAATGAAGTAGTTAAAAAATTCCATAACAATTTATTGGAGTCACAAAACAAGAAAATTTTTCAATTACTTAATAAAGCTAATAAACACTTTAATGACCGGAATTTCGATAGTGCTCAAGAACTCTACAATCAGATACTCGAACTAAACCCCGGACACCTATCTGCTTCAACAAATTTAGAAAAATGTAAATTGGCTCGTAACAGTTATGCAAACTTGAAGGAAGCCCGTAAATTATTGGAGCAGAACCGCCACGAGGCTGCATTAAAAAAAATTAGATATGCCATTATGGCTTACTCTGAAAATTATGAGGCTGTAAACTTACAAAAGGAAACTGAAGCCAAAATCCTGAAAAAACTCAACATTAAAGCTCGCCAAGAAGAAGTAAGACAAGAAAGAGAAAAGCGATATTTTTCGTTCCTTAGCCAAGCTAGTAATTTATTAAACATTAACCTTTTTGAAGATGCTATCGAACTACTCAATGAAGCTAAGTCAATTAGGCCAGAATCGAAACGAGTTAGCTCTCTAATCATTGAAGCAAAAACTAAAAAGAAACAGTTCGAAGAATATAAAGCTGCACTTCAGAATTTTGAATCCAAAAAATGGAATGTTGCACTCGAAGGTTTTTCAAAAGCGAAAAAAACGCAATTAAATTTGAATGACCTTGAAAGTTTGATCATAGAATGTCACTACAGGCTATCAAATTATAATGAAGCTATTAAACTTTCGAAAGATTACCTAAATTTGCATACTGACAATCGAGAAATCTTATATTTCCTTGGTCGCTCATATGAGTCTTTAATAATCGAAAATAATGATAATCGAGAATCTGCGATGCGGGTTTATAAAAAGTTAATCACCGTTGAAAAGAACTACCTAGATACTGAAAGTAGGCTCAATCGATTGCAACGGGATAAATGGGTTCCTGTATTCTTCGTTTTACTAGTTAGCCTCATTTTTATAATGTTATTTGTTTGGCTTTACAAAACACGCAAAATTCGGGCCAAATACGCCTATATGTCAAAGATCGATAAACTTCTTAACACTAAAAGCTACGTAGAGCTAGTTGAGATTTTTGAAAACTTCTTCAGCATAGACTTTACGATGAAAGAAACTCTTAAATATATCCCAACTTTTATGCTAGCAATGGTCGAAACCGGTCGTTTCGATCAATGTCTAAACTTGGGCCCAAAAGTTTTAAGCGTAATGCCTGAGCATCGACAAGCCAAAGTTCTTATGGGTAGAGCACACTATCAGAAAGGTAAAATAGACCCCTCAACAATCAAATTCTATCTCGCACTGCTTGATTCGGAATACATCAACAATGAAGTAATTTCTTGGGCTGGAAAAAAAATCATAGAACTGGATATTAATAAAAAAGAATGTATTCCAATCATGAAAGCATTTAATGCCCTACACCCCGAAAACCACGAATGTCGAAAATTACTGATAGAACATCTTGATAAAGAGAAGATAATCACTCCTCAATTACAAAAAGTTCTGGAGATGGAAATAAAGCACAACAAATCAGATACGCGCTGTCGCATTCGCTTAGCGGAATATTTCCTCAAAAAGAAAAAACTAGATGATTGCGTTAGATTGTGTGAAGAGGTAATTAATTTAGATATAAATGATAAAAAATTACACCCTATTCTATATGCTGCTTATGAAGCAATGAATGACCTTGATGCTTTGCGCCCGCTTTATGAATCTTTATTACAAATATATCCTAACTCAATTACTCTTCAAGAAGCTCAAAATAAGATTTTACTTGCGACAGGAGAAACGGTAATGTCACAAACCAAGCTAAATTCTTATCAAAATAACGAAGAAGATAACTCAGGAGTTAGCTAAACTCAGACTATGTATATTTACGCTGTTATTCTTTTCTGTATTTTGCAACTTTCAGCAGTAACAGGTTTCGCGAGTAATTCTGAAAATCCAAATTATCTCATCGGACAACAGTTTTTCCTGAAAGGTAATTTCGACAAAGCTAGAAAACATTTTGAAAGATCATTAGTTTACGACCCTAATCATGCTCCGTCTCATTATGCTATCGCCAAGATACATTTTTTATCTAAAAGCCCTGTTTTAGCTTTTGAATTTTTTCGTAATACCTTATCTCTACAGAAAAATTATAAAGATGCAGCGGCACTCTTTAACGAAACACTTGAGTCTATTAGTAAAAATTATGACCGGCGTAGTAAAAACCCTAGAATACTAAGTGCGCAAATATATTTAGACTTCAAGGCGGGTCGTATTGATGTTGCCAAACGGCAAATTGACCGATTAATTAAATTACATCCAGAATTTGCCATGGGCTGGGACCATTTAGCTAACTATTTTTACCGACAGAAAGACCTTAATCAAGCACTCCGCTATTTAAAGAAAGCACTTAGTCTTGAACCTACTAATCCAACAATATTTAAGCACTATGAATCTACTTACTATCTTAAGAATCATGAAATAGTCCCTAAGAACAATGAAATAACCTCCGCTAATAAAAAGTCTTCTAATGAATCGATAGAAAATGCTCTAATAGACAAATTCATTGCAAAAGAAATGTTAAAGAAGGAAAGCTTAAGAGCTAATAACATTGATCTCACAGAAACCCCTCTGCCTGAGCCTCAACAAATCACTTCAGCAAATGATAATAAATTTTTCAACAAACTACTTTCTAAGCAAAGTAAGTTAATTCCCCCAAAAGAAAAGAAAAATAATACAACGAATAATCCATCTAAAAAAAGTCTTAAAAAGATATACGAACCAATACCTGTAGCTAAAATTGATAGAGATATAGAAAAAATAGATCTAATTGAAAGAGCCCAGAAAGCTTACGATGAAAAAGATTGGGTTGTCGCAGCGACCTCTTATGGAATTTTGCAAGAAAACAATCCAAGAGAAAAATTATTCAATCAACGTTTCGAAGAATCTAAAAAATTTGATCAATTTGAACGTAAATTCCGTAAAGCTCGCCTATTAATGAAAAGAGGGAGCAAGAATCCAAACCAGCTTAACCAAGCGAAAGAAGAGTTCAGAAAATTAGATACACGCACTTATCACAAACTTTACGAAAAAAGTAGTTTTGATAACTATCTTGCGTCGATCGCATTTACTCAAAAGAATTTTGAAGAGGCTGAGTCATTGTTTAGTGCATGGCTACGACACCAACCTAACGATTTAAATAGTCACTACTATTTACTACTTTGTCTAGATATTCTACAAAAGCATGACGCTAGCTTCGAAATCTATGAGTCAGCAATTAGAATCGACCGTGAAAAGTTTTTAAGCCTTAAAGGCGTAAAAAGGATCAGACTAAAACTTTATCTCTTTCGTTACTGGTGGATATTATTCGTGATTTTAGGTATCTGGGGCGTTATAACTGCTGGATATGCTAGTGTTAAATTTAAGAAAAGGCGTGAGAGGTCAGATCGAAAAAACAAACTACAAAATATACGAAATTTGGGTGCCGATAAAAATTGGTTGGAAATGATTAGAGCTATAGATAAATTACTCTTGGACATCACGAGTGAATCTGAAAACTATAATCTTCAATATATGCGGGCTAACGCTCTATATCAGTCCTCTCAATTGATTGACGCAGAACGACAGATAGAATCACTAATCACTAAAAATCCAAATGATCAGCAACTACTTGTCCTCAAAGGAAAAATTTTATTAGATCAAAAGCGAACAGACTTAGAAGCATTAGAACCATATCGCTTACTGATCATCAAAGACCCCTCAAATACGGATTTAATGAAAACATTGCTTCAAACACTTAAGCGACACAATATTTTCACAGATGAAACTGAATCGGTAGCGTTAAGGATACTTGAAATTGAAAGTTATAATAAGGAAACTTTGAAAGACCTCACTGAAATCTATGTGAAATCCGAAACCTACCACTTGAAAAGTTGCGAAATCATGCGTAGATACTTGGAAATATTTACGGGAGAATCACTAGTACTATTACATTATGTAAAAGCATTAGTCCGTACGGAAAATTACATCGAAGCTATTCGTAACGGAAAAAAGCTTGTGGACATCAATCCCGATATTGAAGAGGCACACAGACAGCTTATTGAGGCCTTTGACCGATTAAATATGCGCGATGAAATGAATGCTTATTACAATAATTTGAGTCTTGAATTTGGCTCATCGAAAGTAGTACAGCAAATGTACAATATGATACAGACCACATATAGAGCCTCGGGCTTAGATAGAGAACAAGATACAAATGAACAGAAATTAGAAATAACAGAAATTGCATTCAAAGAAGGTCTACATTTACTAGAAAAAAAAGCTTATAAAGAGGCAACTCTAAAATTTCAAACTGCAGCTGTTGAGCAAAGGTTTAATCTAAGAAGTCAAATTCTTTCAATAAAAGCGAGTTTAGCTTTGGATGATTTTGAATCAGCATGTTTTTATTTCGATAAACTAAATTTACAAGATAATCGGTTAGATGCAGAAGCTTTAGAGACCTTATATGCTATGGCTACTCGCTATTGCTTAGAAAACAAAAAATCAGAAGCCTTAAAGTTATTTCAGTTAATAGCCAAAAATGATATTAGCTTCGGAGATGTGATCCATCAAATAGATCTTTTATCTTCTGAGAATTAGTCATTAGAAAAATATTCATTCAAATTCTCCCAATTAAGTTACTTTTTGTAACTTTAGTATCACCAATATTTTCAAAGTAGACGAACTAATAAGCATGAAAATAGGGACAATATTATTAGGCTTAATCATTGCGATACCCTTGCATGCAGTCAAAGTTTCTCGTGCAAAAGTTGAAATTCGCGAAAATCGGAAAGTTGCCCAACTTTCATTATTTCTTCAAATTACTGATAACCATTTAAATTCAAACAGTAAGACCTATGAAATAGAGTTAATTAAAGAAATGAAAAAAGCTCTTTATAAAGTAATCAAGTCAAAGCGAAAGCTCAAATATCATGATCGATTCACTCATGTATTTGTTACTGCTCTCGAAAATGAGGGAGTCGAACGAATAGCGGCATTAATCTCTAAGACACCCCGCGAACGATTTCCTGTAGTTAGTCTATTTCCAAAAGAACCAGAGTTTCAAAGTGGGGATACCTTAGCACATCAAACACCTCTAACGGTTGCAGAACAAATCGCATCACGTGATTCCTAATCCTGCTCTAAAACCTCAAAAGATCTCATACTAGCCTTAATCTTTGACTGAAAAAAATCTTTAAGATCCCTGATGGCGATTCTTTTTTGATTCATACTATCTCTGAATCGCACTGTAACGCAATTATCCTCCAGAGAGTCGAAATCAAAAGTAACGCAAAACGGAGTACCTATCTCATCCT
Organism: bacterium; assembly: GCA_036339875.1. Classification (GTDB taxonomy): domain Bacteria; phylum Muiribacteriota; class UBA6191; order UBA6191; family UBA6191; genus JAYZAC01. Next base: position 64,001 of record JAYZAC010000095.1, read on the forward strand.
GTCGTCGGTAACGCTTTCCTATTTGACCCGCCTGATCATATTCCGTCCTGAAACCCTCATCCCTCAAACTTTGTTCAAGTTTCAAACTTGGTTCAGAAAGTTTTTTCATTAGAGGTAATACGGAAATTTGAACTGGAGCAATATGAGGCTTAAAACGCATTACATTTCTATAGTCCTCTTTACCTTTATCATTCTCTATGACTTCCCTTTCAAATGAATTACAAAGAATTGCCAAACTCAGTCGATCTGCACCTATGGAAGTTTCGATTACATGAGGTATAAATTTACGCCCACTAGATTCATCAAAATACTTCATCTCTTCGCCAGAGAATATCTGATGCTGGCTCAAATCAAAATTTGAACGATCGTGAATCCCTTCAACTTCTTGCCAACCAAAAGGAAATTCTACTTCAATATCTTTTGCAGCGTTTGCATAATGAGCTAATTCACCCTCCCCATGTGCATGAAATCTTAATTTACGGTCTGGTAAACCTAATCTCCTAAAGAAAGAATAACGCTCATTTAGCCAATATTCAAAGTGATCTACTGAGTCATCAGGATCTACAAAATACTGCATTTCCATCTGCTCAAATTCCCGTGACCGAAAGGTAAAATTTCTAGGCGTAATCTCATTTCTGAATGCTTTACCAATTTGTGCAATCCCGAAGGGAAGTTTCTTCCTACTACAGCGCTGTATTACTTTGTAGTTTGTAAAGATTGCCTGAGCAGTTTCAGGTCGCAGGAATGCTTGTGAACTAGAGTCTGTGCTAGCTCCTATGTTTGTTTTTAACATTAGATTAAAAAGTCGAGCCTCGGTAAACGATTCTTTTGCTCCACAGGTAGGGCAAACCTTTAAATTTTCCAACTGATCCGATCTGAATCTGGATTTACACTCTTTACAGTCCACCATTGGATCTGTGAAATTTTCAACATGACCAGAGGCCTCCCATACTTTTGGGTGCATGATAATAGAGGCATCTTGCCCAACTACATCACTCCTTCTCTGAACCATTTCTTGCCACCAATACTGTTTAATAGCATTCTTCAGCTCGACTCCGTATGGCCCATAATCCCAAAAACCATTAATCCCTCCGTAAATCTCTGAGCTCTGAAAAATAAACCCTCTGTGTTTACATAAAGCGACTAAGTCTTTCATTTGAACTTCACTCATTTGTGGTCCTTTCTATGATTTTGAGACGGCCGAGTATAGCTTGTTTATCTTGTTATTCCAATCCAAGATCAATACATCAATTAAATTTAAGGTACATTACAACTAATAAATCATAATATTTTGTATGAATTTCTCCGACAGAACCAGTATGCGTTTACCTATTGCTGTTACTCCGTTGAACCTAATTTTAATTGCATTAATGATAATCGCTCCTCAACTAGGTAAATTAGCTCGCGAAATCGTTGATGAAAAAAAGAATGAAAAGTCTTTAGATATCGTAATCTCTCGTCGAGCTGTTCCCAAAAATAAAATCCGCAAAAAGAAGACAGATCGACAACGTAAGAAAACTATGAGTCGTTTGGCAATGCTTGAAAAAGCAGAACGGAGAAAAATAAATAGTACTGTGGATACTTCAGAAAATAAACATAAAGCACCAGTTCATTCCTCTCCACCAGGTATGGATCAAGGTAAGGCTCTGTTGAACAAGATGAAATCTGAACGTATTATTTCGAAGCCAAAAGCGAGGCATTTAATTCCGAATATGGATAAAAAATCTTTCATAAACCAACTCAAAGATTTCGCACGAAATAGAAACTACGATGAAGCTGAAAAAATATTCATGAGCCGACTGGAAAATATGCAATTAGCGCCTCTCGAATCTTTAGAAAAGCAGTCAAAATTTCGAGATCACTTTTCAAGACTAGTACAGCAACTGGAATCAAAATCCAGCGAAAACTAGGCTCACTTAGCCTTTTCAGAATCTTCAATAAGCAGATCTGAATAAGATTGTATCAAAATTTGTAAATCAGTCTTCAATTTCCGTTTTATAGTCTTGTAATTTCGTATATCATCGGTGAGGGCTTTGAGCTCTAGGCGAGCATCATCAAGCATTTTTTCAGCTTTCAACTCCGACTCTTTTAACATTAGAACACTTTCACGTTGAGCTTGATGACGAATTTGTCCTGTGGCTTTCTGCGCTGAGAGTAACGCGTCTTTTAGTGCATGTTCCAAAGAAGCGTTTTCTCCCAACTTATCTCGAACTAACTTTAACTCTTCTGATGCTTTACGATAATCCCTTTCTAAAGATTCATAATCTTGAGTTACCGTATTTAGAAACTCTTTAACAGCAGACTCATCCAAGCCGCCAAATTTCTTCTTAGGAAAAACCATATTCTGGATATCTATTGGCTTTAATCGAATACTCATTAGCCCCCCAGTGAAGACATTACAACACTTTCAAACATTTGGATCCCAATAAGTACAAAAATTAGTGAGAAATCGAGCCCCCCTAGAGGCGGAATTAGCTTTTGAAAAGGAAGACACAAAGGATCAGTGATCTCATTTACAAAAACAGTAAAATCGTAAATCGCATCACCCGGAGAACTAGGAACCCAACTAAGAATAAAACGAGCGAAAATGATCATATAGAGACAACTAAATAACAATTGAATAATCTGATTAATCTCTGCCGACATTTAAATTCTCCTGTTCACGGGATCCGAAAATAATAGAGCCCAGTCGAACTAAAGTACTCCCATACTCTAACGCCAACTTGTAATCTGCTGACATTCCCATGGATAAAATTTCCATTCTAATATTTTGAAATCCTCTATTTTGGTAATTCTCAAACAAATGCTGCATGTATTGAAATTCAGAACGAACTACTGCCTCACCAGCAAGGCTAATCGATGAACCAATACACATCAACCCTTTTATTTTACAAAATTGTTGCCCCTGTTCGTCGATCTTTTCTAAAAAATTATCTAATTTTTTAATATCGAGACCGCCTTTTCCTGATTCTTGGGAAATATTAACCTGTATTAAACAGTCCTGTTTTAATTGCTTCTTTGCACACTCTTCTCTAAGGATATCCCATAATTTCATACGATCCACAGAATGAATTAACTCAACTTGACCTACAAGTTTTGAGGCTTTATTGGATTGTAGCTTACCAATAAAATGCCACTTTATATCCAAGTCTTGTAGTTCTGTCTGTTTAACCTTAAGTTCTTGGAATCTATTTTCACCAAAACTGGAAATACCAGAATGATAAACCTCTCGCAAGCGCGAAGAAGTCACTGTTTTACTGACTGCTAGCAATGTGGTATTATCCCCAACCATTGCCTGCAGGTGCTGTAGCTCGGCAGAATTCATGGAATAGCGCATTATAGAAGGGCTAAGACTGACTGTCAAACTTCGTCACGAACGTCAAAACTTAACGTCTTAACGTCGATGAATTTATAAAGGAGGCGTCTCTGTGGCGAAATATTTGGCCTTATTTATAAGTTTAAGTTTTTTACTATTATCAGGTTGCTGCGCTCCTAAAGCCTCCTCAAAACCGGAACTAGCCTACCTAGTAGCTTACTCACTTCTAGACAAACGTTTTAATACCTCCACCCGTCTCGATCTAACAGCCGATATTTTAAATGAGATGGATCAGGATCTAGAACTATGCCAATTGACGTTAAACGACACTGATGGAAATATCTATACTTTAGATTATGAAACTATTCCGAGTTTTACGCAGGAAGGGCGTTATGATGCAATTCCACTTAAAATACCTATCAAAGAAGGTATGCTCGGAGGTCAACCGGGGATTAAATACGAATCTCCTAGTGGTTTACGATTTCTATTCATGTCTTCTTTCGAGAGTGCAGTAATTAAATATCGTACGAATCAAGGTATGCAAGAATTACAAATCAAAAATCTTTCCGAAATCATTACCCGCTCACGTGAGGAAACTATTTCATGGATGGAGAAAGAGTATGAAGAGCGAGAGAAAACTTTGTCATTCCTTAAAGAAAAAGCAGATCAGAAAATAGCGGAAAGAAAAAGCAAAAATTAATCACCTTGATTCAAAATCTAAAAACTCACATAGCGCCAGTGCGCTTAAAAATAGCTGGTATTGTTCTCACTATGATGTACAAATCAAAAAGTATGCCCCGGTTTTTCAAATAAAAAAAATCATATTTTAAATGATCATGAATCGGTTGCTTCCTGCCATAGATTTGCCACAATCCAGTTAAACCTGGCTTGATTAATGAACGTTTCCAATGCCTAGACTCATAATTTTCAGCTACAACTTCAATTAGTTCCGGACGAGGGCCAACAAGACTCATCTCTCCCTTGATAATATTCCATAACTGAGGCAATTCGTCGATGGAAGTTCTGCGCAAAAGCCATCCATATCTCGTGAGTCTCGTATCCTTTACGCCCTTAGACTTAACAAAACTTTGATCTGACCGATCAGGTCTCATACTACAAAATTTAATAATCGAAAAAACCTTACCAAACTGACCAACCCGAGACTGTCTGTAAAATACTCGTTCCTGATTAAGCTTTAGCAAGATAGCCACACATAGTATTAAAGGAATCCAGATAGGTCCTGAAATAATCAATAATATTAAATCAGTTAACCGTTTACCTCTATCCGAATACTCCAAACAGTTGGGTTCTCGTAAAAATTGCATAATATAGTTCTCATATTTTTCAAAATCAGAATCATTATTAAACAGCATCGAAATACTTGACATGTCTTTTATTTGAGTTGAAAGACGAGCTTGATCAACAAAAGCTTCCAATTTCTTCAAATCAAATTCGTCTAATCCACAAATCAATATTTCATCCGGCTCAAGACGCTGCAAAAATTTGATACCAGCTTCAATATTCATCTCTAGCAATTCTTCAGCATTCATAAATACAAACTTTAAATCTCGCAATCGGCAAAATGATTTAAAGGAATGGAAGAAGCTCTTTTTACCTAAAGTTATAACTTTCCTAGCTCTGGTTCTTTCACTCGAGATAAATAATTCGAAAATCGCATAAAACAAAAAACTCAGAAATATAAAGAGCAATAAAAACGAGCGTGAGAAAAGATGAAATTGCTGATAGAAAGCTATCATACTTGCTACCGCCAATAAAACGACATGGATTAAAACGCCTTCACTGATCCGACTATTTAATGTTTTTTTCATCCAGCTTCTAGAAAAAATCCCTCGCCAGTAAAACATAAATAAAAACAGTGGAAGAATGTTTATCAGGAATCCCGTATAGCCATTAAATTTAGATGGACCATCAAGATAAATTGCCAACCATTCTTGTCGAAAATAATAAGCAATTAAGAAAGCTACAGTTACTGATAATATTCGGACAAGGATCGCTATCATGATTAGATTCTTTAGTACAGTGATGAGTATAGCCTATTAAAATATTAGAACAAGCAATGATTTATCAAAAGAAAAACTCAGTTCAATCACTCATATAAAGCAAAGAGGGATTTAACTTAGTAAGAATTAGTGGTTCTGAAACAGAATTAAATGACCATTTATACAAGACTCTATCTAAGGTGTCCTCTGGACGAATATTCATATTTATAGATCTTTGTGGGCTTTTCATATGGATAATCAGACTGCATCCAAAATATTTTGCAAAGTATAACCCCCAATCGAATGGGGTTCCTTTCGCAAAAGCAATGTCTCTGTAAAGATTTCGAAACTCAACGCCATTGGAGAGTAGTAGATCATCAGATATAATCAAATCTGAACAATATAGAATATAAAAACTATTTCTAAAATCAGCCAACCATAGCGGATGATTTAAACAGAAAGATTGTATACACCAAGTATCACCACCGTGAAAATCTGGACTCCAAGTTTTACTATCTATATCAGTACTTAATAACTTGTTTGGATACAATGAGAGACTGTGACTCACTTGCAGAACTAAAGGCTTTCGTACATACCTTAATAACTTTAATATAAAATTAGCTTTCACACCTTCGAGGATTTCATAAGTTCAATCTATGCAAAAGAGCTTATATAACCAGCCCCCAGAGCAAGATAATAGATCCCGTTCAAACAGAATAGTATTGCCGATACCACGTTACAAAATTGTGAATTCCCTCTTCAATTCTCACTTTTGGCATAAATCCTAGTTTGTTTGTTGCTTTTTCAATATCCGCAGACGTTTTGGGAACATCGCCAGGCTGAATAGGCATTAATTTTTTCTTAGCCTTACAGCCTAGCTCTTTTTCAATGCACTCAATGAAGTAACTTAATTTTTCAGTCTGATTATTGCCGAGATTAAAAACTTCATACTGATGCTCAATTTGTAAGGAAGCAATCACACCGTCTACAATATCATCTATGTAGGTAAAATCTCTGTGCATCTCACCATGATTAAAAACTTGAATTTCGGTACCTTCTAAAATGGCCTTAGTAAATAAGAATAATGCCATATCAGGTCTTCCATAAGGCCCATAAACCGTAAAAAATCTAAGACCTGTAGTTGGCAGGCCATATAGATGGGAGTAGGTATGGGCCATTAACTCATTCGCTTTTTTGGTGGCTGCATATAAACTAATTGGATGATCCACATTTTGCGTCTCAGAAAAAGGATATTCTTCATTTTTTCCGTAAACTGAAGAGGAACTTGCATAAACAAGATTTTCAATTTCAAACTTTCGACAACATTCCAAAATATTCAAAAAGCCCTCTAGATTAGATTTCTGATATGCAAAAGGATTTTCAAGACTGTAACGAACACCAGCTTGGGCCGCTAAATTCAATACTTTATTGGGAGAATCGTTTTCGAATAATGACACAAGTGCTTCTAAGTCACATAAATCCTGCTGGTAAAATTTGAAATTAGAATGTGCCTTAAGCAAATTTAATCGCGTAAGTTTTAAATTAACGTCATAATATGCGTTCAATGAATCTAGACCGATTACTCTGGCACCCAAGGCTAGAAGTTTACTCGCACAATGAAAACCAATAAACCCAGCGGCTCCAGTTACTAGAAATACTTTTCCTTCTACTGAGTTCATACCTATAACCTCCAATGCAAGATATTGTCGCCGAATGTTCCTAATGGAAAGAATGATTTTACATCGATCAGTACCATCCTACCGTTATTTGTACTCGCAAGTTGGTTCACAGAATCAATTGTTACACAACCCTTGTGAGGTACCGCTAAGATAAAAGCCTCAACATCAATATGCTCCTCGGGAATGTGCGCTCCAAATATCTTTTCTATTTCGGATTCTTCCACATATGGATCTTGTGCATAAACTTTGCAAGAGAATTGTTTCAATTCCTCTATCAAATCCTTAACCTTACTATTGCGAGTATCCGGCACATCCTCTTTAAAGGTAAGACCGGATATCAGTACATTCGCATCCTTGACTCTAGCTCCTGACTCGATTAGTTTTTTAACAGTTTGTTCCGCGACATATTTTGGCATGGAGTCATTAATCCGTCTTCCGGAGGTTATAACTTCAGGGTGATAACCTAATTTTTCAGCTTTATGAGTTAGATAATAAGGGTCGACACCAATGCAATGACCACCAACCAAACCCGGACTTAATTTAATAAAATTCCATTTAGTACCAGCGGCTTCTAATACTTCACTCGTATCTAGATTCATTTTTTCAAAGACAATTGCCAATTCGTTTATCAGAGCTATATTGACATCCCTCTGAACATTTTCAATAACTTTAGCAGCCTCGGCAACTTTGATACTACTCGCTTCATAAACGCCAGCCGTAACTACTTTATTGTATACCTGACTAATTAATTTCAGGCTATCCGAGTTATCCCCTGCTACGATCTTTAAAATTGATTCAAAAGATCTAGATTTATCGCCAGGATTAATTCTTTCTGGTGAATATCCTAGGTGAAAATCCTTCTTGTGTAAGTAACCGTAGCTTTCTAGAATCGGTTTACAAACTTCTTCCGTTACACCAGGGTATACCGTCGATTCATAAACCAGAACTGCACCTTTCTTCAAGTTTTGAGCTATCGCTTCTGTGGCACCAATTACTGAATCCAGATTAGGTGTTTTTGCATCATCTATGGGTGTTGGCACTGCAATAATAACTAAATCACACTGCGCTAAGTCGTTAGCACTGGAGGTAAATAAAGACTTCGATTCACGAACTCGATGATTCCCAACTTCATGGGTCTCATCAATTCCAGCCTTCAGATCTGCAATTTTCTTCTCTGATATATCAAAACCAATCATCGAAAAATGCTTTTCAAATGACAAGAGTAGTGGAAGTCCAACATAACCGAGACCGACAACTCCAATTTTACGCTGGCCACTAGTAAAATCTTTCAAGGTAAATTGTATTTCATTCACAAAGACCGCCTTAATAAATCTATGCTAATTAATTTGACCTTGTAGGAAGTACGGAGAGACGGGGATTCGAACCCCGGGTAGGTTGCCCTACACACGCTTTCCAAGCGTGCTCCTTAAGCCACTCGGACACCTCTCCCTAATTGACTTTTTCCCCAAAGTAAAAGACACCGCCATCGTTGTCAACGACTGTCAAAAAAAACAGTCCCGGCTGAGGAATCTCAAAACTATCAGAATACCTCGTAAACTTCAAAGCCTTTTTTACAGGCTCAAGAAATATCGAGCGTTGTCCAAAATAAACCTTTACTATCATAGGTTTTTTTAATTCGAGAGTTAACCTAATTTCTTCCGGACGATTTTCTAATTTCGACTTATAGAACTTTATGCCAACCTTATTAATTTGATCGTATATTTTTGATCTTGCTACGTGTTGAAATCGATTATTTGATTCGTTAGAAAATAAAAGTATCTCTTGGCTTTCTTTTCCAATTAAATTAAAAGCCTTACAAGCTATCATAGAAGGATAAAGAGCTTTAAATCGCTGGCTATCCAAAGGCAATATCATACTATAAATACCATCACCTGAAGTCAGATCACCTGATATTTGTCGTCCTACGATTTCTGGTTTCAAGTCCTCAATTGAGCCATCATCTAAAGGCTCAAAATCAAAGCTCCTCTTTCCAGTACTATAAAGCTCACACCTTATTTTATCGATAGGCTTACCGCCAGCTTCATTGACCTTAAAATCAATTTTGAGTAAATCGCCTGGCTCAGATAAAAATCCTTTAATTCTTGAGTCTAAATTCATAACTGAATAAGATTCGATAACAGGATATTGTAAATTTCCCAAGACCTGATCACGAATCTCTAACTCATTGATCACACCATTATTATCGTTATCAGTATCGTGACCATCTTCTGAATCTTCTATACCATCATTATCATCATCGCGATCATTAATATCATAGATACCGTCATTATCATCATCGCGATCTTCCATGTCTGAAATTAAATCATTATCCCAATCAAAGCGACTGTAAAACCTATTCTGATTATCACGTCCGAATACAATCCCATGATGATAAATTTCTATTTTTCCATCTGCATGAAATGTTTTCTGCCAAGAGCCGTAATCCCATCGCGTCCCTTGACCCCAACCACCTACAGCTTTCAAATACCAAACTCGTGGATTTGAGGGAATTCGGTGATCATTACCTACCCATTGAATCTCTAGCTTAGTTTGCTCTCCTTTTTTAACCACGAAAGTACCGCTGAACTCAGATTCAGACTTGGAATTCAATAATTTGATTTGGTATCTATTTTCAGGTACATCTTGCCACAGTAATGAGTCTTTACCTATTTTCTGCGTTCGTTTAAAGTGACGCCCACGCACCTGAATGACAAAATTCTCAATTTCCAAAAAGTTCGTATCAGTATTATGAGTATTAACTTTTAATGCGATCCGTAAGCTTCCAGACCGCTTTTTGATTTTATGAGAGTAAGAATCTCCGTAGAGCGTTGAACCAATCGTCAATATAAAGACTAAATAAGTTATTAAGAAATTATTCTTCGTCAAGATCGATCTGGATATCATCTAAGTTTAGCTCTTCGCCCAAATCATCAGTGGAGTCCGATTCATCCAAATCTAAAACCGTATCATCGACATCAATTACAATATCCTGATTTTCCTCAAGATCAATTTCTATATCATCTATATCGAGAACATTATCTTCGACTGTCGCCGCACCATCTACATTCATATCTTGAGGTTCTTCTAGTTCTACTTGATCTATATCTGAGCTCATCTCTGGGATATCAGCATCTACTTCATCATCCAAATCTATCGATAACTCCTCTAAGGGCAGTTCATCTTCCTCAACATACGCTGTTTCTAAAGACTCGTTATCATCGAGGTTTTCCTCGGAATATTCTTCCTCAGCATAACTCTCTTCCGCATAATCACCTTCTGCAAAATTTTCCTCTGAATATTCACCCTCGGTATGACCTACCTCGCCATATTCAGCGTCCGAATATTCGTCCTGAGAGTAATCCTCCTGCGAGTACTCAGATTCTGAATAGCCACTCTCGGCATAATCTCCTTCAGCGTATTCGGCTTCTGCATATTCACCCTCGGCATATCCCTCTTCAGCATACTCGTCTTGGGTGTATTCACTCTCAGCGTAATCTTCCTCGGAATACTCGTCTTGAGAATATTCACCTTCGGCGTAACCCTCTTCAGCATACTCGTCTTGAGTATATTCATCCTCGGCATAATGATCTTCAGTATGCTCCACTTCGGTATATTGGTCCTCGGTATTCTCTGAATCTACACTATTCGCAACAAACTCATTTTCAAGTTCTTCAACGCTGACAGAGAAGTCATCATCGGATGACACTTGTGAAACTTTTTCAACTTTTTCCATAGATTCAGAGATGAGATCTTGTTCGATATCTTCTACTGAAATCGTCAATTCCTCTTCGTTTGTTTCAATCGAATCAAAGCCATTTTCGCGAAGTTTTTCATCAACATCAAAGAGTTCCGTTACCTCAGATTCATAACTCTCTATTTCCTCAGCAGTGATCGCTATTTCCGCCTGTTCACCAGATATTTGGTTCGATCCGTCGCTAGGCTCTGAATTAACTGGAGTAGCAAACTCAACACCCACAGACTCCACTTCTGAATCTGCGAGAATTCTAGACGTTTCTTCATCAGTTAGCACAGGTATATGATTCCGGCGTTCAAAGTCTGATAAATTTTGTACACCATGATCGAAAGTTGGCGACTCTTCAGCACTCTTTGAAATTTGAATTGTATTACTGCTCAAATCCTCATCATTATCCAAATAACAGTTAGAATTGAGCGAATCACCAGTCTCGACATTTAACGGGGCATCAAGATCAAGATTGTTATCCTCTCTCGTATTGGTACTTCCCTGAGAATTCCCAAGATGCTTAGCGACTTCAGAATTAACTGTTTGCGTCCAATAATCCTCATAAGCACTCAATCTTGACGGGAAATTACTTTTACGATAGTGAATCAACGTCATTAATTCATCATCGCTAAATTTGTTAAAGTCGAATGTAAAGCTACGCTCAGCCTCTCTGGAGAAAAGCTCCCGAAGAGTTTTCATAGGGGTCTCTAATTCACCATCAATCAGACATTGTAGCTCATCCATTGATTTGATTTGTTTTCCCAATTCTTCGAGATGAATTTCAATTTCCAATTTCAAATCTTCGACTCGAGATGAAATTTGTGCTATCTCCTTGAATGGTTTTTCAACCGACTCGAGAGCACTTAATTTATTCATTACCTCTTGGATTTCTTCCATGATACCCATGCTTGTTCGAAAGTCGTCTTTTGAATAAGCGGAATCAAAATCCTTTTTAAGTTGGGCTTTCTCATCCTGTAATTTACGAAAAATTACATCGAATTTATTTTCATATACAGAAGTCATGTGCCATTCCCAGGCTTACGATTATTGCAGCAAAATCTGTATAACTATCGACAGGAATGGATCGGAGTTAATATGAAATTTTACAAGAAAACTTTCAAGTGTATTTAATGACTAAGATCAATCAAACCCTCAACATTGTCTCGAAGAGCATCCAAAGACTGCTGAATCTCATAACTAGTCTTGGTTAACTCTGAACTTGATAAACTTATTTTTGCTGATTCAGATCTCAAAAGGGAAAGTTCAATTCTTTCAAAAATCAGTAAAATAGTTTCAATCTGATCGAATATTTTTTTTTCAAAGGAAATAGTCTCTTCAAAATATTTAATCTGAATTTCTATCTCAGTCAGGTGATTTAGGCGACTAGACGAGACGTCAACTTCGATTGGCTCCATCGATAGCTGGGTATACTTCTCTTTCAACTGCTGCATTCGCCTAGGCAGGCAAAGCTGATATATTCTATCTCCATGAAAAATTAACTTTTCGGTTGAATCAATCAGGAACCTAATGTCCTTAAATTGGGATACACATCGATCTCTATTTTCTAGCAATCGCTGAGTTAAAAGATAATACCGCTCACATAAATCCTTATATGGATTACTTAATACCTTTCGGTCTAATTCTTCCTTGTTTTTTTGATCAAAAAAGAGGCAACTCCAATTTAACCTTCCCAGAAGTGTAATCGGTATTAAGAAAACTAACATCATAATAAGCTGGAGTTGTTGGCTGTTCTGAAAAAACCATAAACTTAAATTTGTGGCACCAATTAATAAAAAACCAGTTATTGCAGTCAAAATAGCAGCGGTTATTAGAACAAAATTATCAACTATTCCTGTGCTCCTCATATTGAGAAATCCAGTAAGCAAGCAACTTATTAAAAAAGCTACTGAAAAATTAAAAGATGCGCTTGAGAAGCAAATTGGAATGATGCACATCAAGGTAGTCAGTTTGATAGACCTTTTAGAAGATGAAGACAAAAACAACATAGTCAAAGGTAATAAGACCATTATGTGGTTAAGTACAAAATCTAGATCATTGGTTTGCCATGCTGTCATACATGTAATTAAAGCAATCACAGCTGCTATTATATTGTCCTTAATAGAGGTTAATATCCATTTTGATTGTTTTAAGGAACCTTTAGGGAGCACCATAATTGTTGACTCAATTCTCTCCATTAATCACTAACCCTTCTCCTCGACCAAAGTTTTGCAGATGATCAAACTTAAACCGAATATAATGCCCCGAGTAAGCCTCTTCTTAATTGACCTTTAACCTTAAAGTCCTGCATTTGAATCAGTTACTAAAATAAATACTTTTGCTGTCTCTCTTCTACTATCTCCATCTGAAACCGTATAACTAAAGGTTACTGGGATCTTAGAATTTAATTCTGGAGTAACTTTGACTTTAGTACCATTTAATATCAGATCCGCTTTACCACTACTAATATTCGATAGATGGATAATTCTAAATGTTTCATTGTTTGGTAATTGATCATTTGCTAATACGTCAACTACAACAGATTGATTAAATGCCACAGTAGCAACATCGTTCTTAAGCTGGACTAGATCCTGATTTTTAATATTTTCCTTCGGTTTTTTATTCGCCAAACGATTTAGGTTGATCAAGGGATTTTTGAAGAAGTTTATAAATAAATCCCTACTCATTGAATGGCACAGATTAAGATTAAGAAATAGAAACGATAAAGTTAAAATCCATTTTATAAACATGTTCAAAAATCCTCTATGTAGCGCAAAAGACCTTCAACATTATCAAAAACAAGATCAGGCTTTCGGGGTGCTGTTTCAAAAGTAACCAGAGTACTTTCGCCACTTAAGACTAAAGTAGTCTGACAGCCAGCATCAAAACCCATCTGCATATCTGTGTAAATACGATCACCCACTATCATCAAATCTTGAACAGGTATTTTCAACAATTCTGCTGCCATCTTCACCATCGTTGCATGGGGCTTGCCAATGATTTCAGGTTTTCTCCCCGTCGAGGCTTCAAATAATGAAATCATAGCTCCACAATCAGGTATTGTCCCATTTTTCATAGGACAAACAAAATCTGGATGGGTCGCAAAATAGAGTACCTCGGGATTCATCAGAAATTCGTGGGCTATGCACATTTTCTGATAATTCAATGTTTTATCAAATGCTAACACTACAGCCTCAACATTTGCTTGATCAGCATTTAGAATAAAACCGGCGTCCTCAAATTCATCTTCCAAACTTGATGTTCCCAATAGAAATATATTTTCAATGTTGAGATTTTTTAGATACCTCAATGTAGCGACACCGCTAGTCAAAATTTGGCTTGGTTCTACCGGCAATTTTAATGCGTCCAATTTCTTCTGATAATCTTTGCGAGAAATAGAAGAGTTATTAGTCATTAGGCAAAAAGGTATCTGCTCTTTGATTAAATATTGAAGAATTTCAATTGCGCCGGGTAGTAGTTGATCTTCCAAA
>JAYZAC010000096.1:0-16196 GCA_036339875.1 bacterium
GTCGAAGATTTCATGCGTAATAACTTTGACCGTATTGCCATGTAAGAGTCCAGAAGAATTGTAGAGGATAAGGAACTACGCAATAGACTCGTACAGGACTATAGTAAAGAAAATTATGATCCCATGGAAGCAATGCAATTAAACACTCCAGAAGCAATGCGTGAGATTCAGCAAAAAATTACTCAGAAGTACATGGATGACAACATGGATGAAATCATCTCGCGCTATATGAACGAATATATGAATGAAATGCTTGACTCTATGCCCACCGAGGATGACATAGAAGTACATGGCGACGTGCAAGAGGATTTTATGAAAAAATTCGCTGCACACATGGAAGAAGAAGAAGCTGATGTGCACTCCGATGAGCATCTAAGTGAAGTCGAAAAATTTGCGAAACGTTACAACATCAAGGATCAAATGATTCAAGTCTTTATCGAAAGCAATTTTGATGAATTTAGAGCTATCTTCGTAACACTTGAAAGTATGACTTACAATCGTCAAAGTATCGAAGAACATGTGATCACAAAGTACCCATTGAGAACAAGCTTATTTCTTTTTAACTACTTGTACGACAAGGAGTACCACGCTCAATTAAGACAGGAATTTGCCACGCATGTGATAGAGGGTCAATCAGAACTTATCATGGAAATCGTGATGAAGCGTCAATTGGAGTTCATGTGGGATGATGAGAAACAAACCGAAGAAAATGAGATTTATCAGGAAATCTTCGATGAGTGGTTTTTTAATCGCTTGAAGAAAACAGCTGATCAAGTAAGCGAACAAGATGTTGAGGAAGGTTTAAATCAGTTTTTACGTAACTATGAAATTTCAATAGATTCACTTGTCGCAACACTTCTTGAATATCCTGATGCCCGAACAAGACAGAGGGTTTATGCTAATTTTTACAATGACCCAAGCACACTCGATAGTCTCAAGTGGGATTTCTTAAACAGCTTTTTGGATTACCTTGAAAAAGAAGAGTTAGAAAATGCCTACGACTGGATGGAACTCTTCTTCACTTATGATTCAAAACACCCTTTAGTAGAGCGCCAAAAAATAAAACAAGAAGAATTCTGGTTAGAAAAACTTAATAAGATTCAAAATACACCAGAAGAAGAATTTCACTACAGCTCTGATTGTGAAAAACCCTTCTCTTCCTTGCTTCAAAAGAAATTTATAGGGGCTATGTTAAGTCGCTGGATTGTAGAAATGAGCCTTGAATTTTTAGATAAGCAACAACGAAGAATTAAAGTAAATAGCTCTCAGCAGGTCAAAGGTCGTAGTGCAAAAGATTGGTTAAATAAAGTTCGTCAATTAGTGCCAATTACACGTTACGAAAATGGATCTCAAAAACGTTTAGAAAAATTATTAATGGAGCGTTGTGATGATGGTACTTACAAGTTTGAGATGGCAGACGCGCTTTCATATCTAGATAATAATGCTGATCAATTTATCGAATGGTTAATAGAACTAACTCCATTACAAAGCTGGGATTGGGTGCAGCCCAAAGGTATCGATCGATCGATCGAATACATTGACAGTCTTGACTTAGAAAGTAAAGAAGCTGTCGTTAGTAGCCTCTTGGAGAATACAGACAAAAAAGACGAGTGGATCAGTACCATAATTAAGAAACTATTCATGCCATTCGTAGCCAAAATGACAGATCGTAATAGCGATAGCTGGTACAAATTAGTTACAGATCCATTGGGAGAAGATCTGGCCTCAGAAAAATTAATGGAGATGCTGGCAGAATCTGCTTCCGCTCCCAAAATGAAAGAAGAACCGGAAACTGTCCTCGATATTGATCCAGAAGAAACACCTCTACTGCATGCATATCTTGATTATTTAAGTCCCACAGAACTTGCAGGCATGGCAAATTTTATGTCAAAAATTGAAAGTAATATGGGCATGAACACTCGCTCTATACTCAAACTAGCTGAGAAAGTGGTTTTCAGTTTTACCGAATTCTTCGAAGGCGAATTAGATGCCATGGAAGAAGAGATACTCTCTTATGCCCAACAACTAATTCTGCAGAAATTCGATTTTTTAACCGCTGACTTGGTACAACAAGAATTCGACCAACCAGAAAATATTAAAGCCGTAAGAGAAGAATTAGAAGAAGGCTATAAGAAAGAATACGCATACGACTTCTTTAAAGTAGGTTTGCAAAGTTTAGTTTTTAGAAAGAAAGATGCCAACATGGAGCAACAAGAGAATCAGTTTCGAATGTTCTGCCGTCGCAGAATTTCGGACATAATTGATCAAAAAGCGATCGAAATTAAAAAGGACAACTTAAATTAAATTTAAGCTTATGATTGGCGGTAAATCATGAATGATTTTGTTAAAACAGTAGACCCTCAGGTAGAACTACAGTTACGAATTGATCGACTAATAAATGATATTATTTTCACAAGAGAACACACTCAGGAGTATTTAAACTACAAGCCTGAAGATGGAGAAAAAAATTGGTCAGAATATGAAGAGTTCACGATAGGCTATACTTCTTTAGGGATACGATGGGCATTTAAGGATCCCATACCTGTTGATAAAATTGAAAATCCAGACAAAGTGGCTGACTTATACCAGTATACAGTTCAATGGATTTTTGCTGTAACTAGAGGCTTTCGATTATTTCCTGCACGCTTTTTCAGACAGAGTGATCTCGTCCATGGAAGTTTAAGCTTACACGCTGAAACGGATAGGACTCTTACTAGCCTTTACTTTTTCTTCAATGAACTATTCCCTATAGAAAAATTTGCACCTTATCAAATTTTTCAACATGAGATCTTTTTTCTTAAACCAGAAAACGCCAACCAGAGATTGGATCTATTAATTTTTTGGTTATTGCAGCAAAGTTGGTTTCTTCAGCAGATGTTAAAAATATTCCAGAAACATGTCAGTGCTGACTGCGATGAACATCACATCGAACTTAGCAAATTAGTTCAACATTGTGACATTCAGATCAAGTATCTACGCACGGAAATGGACAAAATATGGGGCTTCAAACCTGAACTAAAAGAAAGTTGGGATATTAATTCAACTCCAACGTTTCATTTTTTAGAAAAGTTCGTTGATTTCAATCACTTAGTTCAAGCGCTAAATCGTTATGACCAAGGGATACTTAATAAACTTAAAGAAGACTTCGATAACTTCTGCCAGAAACAAGGACTTGGTTCTCGTGAAGCATCAGATTTAGATCTCAAATCTGCCTTCGGTTTAGACCCTGAAGAACGGAAATCTTATTCTCGTCTTTTAGGCGATATCATGAAGGATTATCAGGGCGATGTAGACGCTCTGATTAATGATTTTGGCGATAAAAATGATGAGATTATTCGTGAATCATACGCAAAACTACAGCGCCGTCTCCCTTATAAAGACCACTTTCAAACAAGTGTTTACGAATATTACACTCAAGAAGCCGACAAAGTTCAGTGGCACCTGCAAGACGTAAAAGAGTTTTGTAAGGGATTAAAAGGAATCGAACTCAGTCGTAATGATTTAGCTTTATGTGACATCATCAAAGAAATAGCATACTGTGAAGGATACAGCTACAGCATTGGCTATCAAAATATGCATCACGTTGGTATGCAGCATCCCTTCGCTTTATGGAATGTACAACAGTGCCATGAAGAGCTTAAGCATTATCATGCGATCAGAGCAATGTTGCAATCTATGAATATACATACTAATGATCTTGATGAAGAATTTTTAGCAACAACATTCAATGAACCACAACCTGATGCATATCACGATCAATATAGCGTTTTTATAATTAATTTCCTGGGTGAAACTCACAATATTCGAGCATATCTGCTTTTAGCTGACGCTTTTGATAACCCTGAAGTTCACAAAGTTCTACGTTGGGTAGCAGAAGATGAAGTTGTACACAAAAAAGTTTTCGCGGCTCACTTCAAGTATCTATGCAAAAAAGATCCTACTTGGGAAAAAAATACTTATGAATGTCTAATGGATTTTGCATTGGGGGTTCATCAAGCAGGTGAATGTGACCGTTATCATGTAATGATGAAGAAAATTGGGCAATATTATGCCACTTCTGGCAAAACTAGTGCATTAGAGTTCTTGAACATGTCTATGCGTGCACAGTATCTTGAACTAAAGGCTTTATTTTCACCTGATATATTTAAGATAACGGAATTTGACTTCAGACAGAGACATCTCAGGGCATATGTATTTTAGAATATTCTTGAGAAAACTCTTTTTACATAAGGGCTAGTATGCGACTATTCGTCCCATTTAAATTAAAAGAAGAACCAAATAGTTTTACTGCAAGTATTCCTTTTGATCCTGAGTTCGAAGTAAAGGCTGCCTCTAGAAGGCAAGCCGCGGATTTAGTTTGGAAAGACTTAGGTAGATTAATTCAAGTTCACAAGCCATTAGAATTAATCGAAAAACTCCCTCAATACCAGAAAGAAAAGGGTTACAACTACGTCGTAGTGAATCTCTTTGCTCCCTACGAGACGATTGCTATGTGTAGCCCTTTCTGTGTGATACTCTTTCTGCTTTATTGTGGAGCATGGTTTTTTATTGCGAACATAGGGTTACGTTACACTGAAATGGGTACCATGTTAATGAACGCCGACCTCATTGCAAAATTTCAAACTTATCAGGTGCATTTAGGTCTCGCCCAAGTAATGATATTTTTAATTCTTTGGGGATGGTTTTACAGCTATGTTTACCCTTACCTATGTAATCGGTATGCACTTACTTTGTTAAACAACCCGAAAACTCTCAATCTCCACCAACGTACAATTGGTAAATTAGCTGGATTTTTGAGAAAAGAAACCAAAATTCAATTGAACTTTACTGCTCAATCGCAAAACGAAGAGGGAGATCAAACATGAATGAATATCTAGTATGCGAGCAAGGTTCCGAATATCGAATTCTAACCGATCATAAACGTCTTGCACAGAGAGCCCGTGGGAAGAATTTTTTATTCGCGTCAATGCTAGCCGAATATTATTTCTGGCATACCGCTACTAGAAACACTGTAGGTGATCAGCTTAAACTTAGAGGTGAAGAGGAAAGTTTTTTAGTTTATACAAAACCCGATCCAATGAGATTACGTCTAGTGGATGCTCTTTATTTCCTACCCATATCGGCCTTTTTTATGTGGTTCCCACTAGATTTCTTTCTCAACCTTCAGATTGGATTATTGGAAGGGAAAACCTTTGCTGAGGCCTATACAATGTATTTTTTGCAGGCTATGGAATGGGCCAGAATTCAGCCTAGTTTCGTCTGGGCAATGTCCTTTTGGTCGGCACCCTCTGCCTTTATGTGTACTGTGCCTAGCTTCTTTTTTTATCATATAGCTAAATATAAACTTAGTTGGCTGCCTTCTTACACACTGGACCAAACTCTTGGACGAATCATGGATGCTATCTAAATATCCTTGTTTAGTTGTTAGAAAAATTTGATAGTACCTTTAAGGAACGGTAACCAGCTCATCAATCACTCTATTATTACTAGGGTTCGTCCAAAGCGCTCTTATCACTTCTACAATTTTTTCACGCTCAGGTAAATCTTGTGGAACACTTTTAGAAACACTTTGTGGTATATCCAGATGAAAATCCTCAATTTGAATACTAAACTCTAACTTAATATTAAATTGACGCCATATATGCCTCGATAAGGTTTTTGCTAGTCTTTGACAGAAGCTAGTCATCCATTTGGTATTTAATTCAAAAGTTTGCATTACAGAAAAATTTAGATTCTCCTGTATAAACCCTAATTGCTCTAAACCGCTTAGATTAAAACGAATATTTAGCATTTCGCAAATGCATAATTGACAAATATGTAAATGCTCCTCCAAGGATCTAGCCTCATCGTAATGCAGTAAAATATCTTCTTCATTTCGAAAGCGATTCTGACGCAAAGAATAGAGATCACGATTATGATTATAATAGGTACCTGTTTCTTGTAAATATTTAGAAAGAGTTCTAAAGCCTTGTTGAATAGCACGAGTAAGTTTCAAAGTAACTGGAGCAGCATCCACCTCTCGTTTAATAAAACCCATATCCTTAAACCGTTCGTCATAGAAGTTCCAAATCATTCGGTTGCTATATGTATGAAAATCCCACAAACCCTTAATATTAAATACATCAAAACTTCCAAAGCCCTCATATTGCCCCACGTATAATTCTCTAATTAAGTCAAATTCATAGTGACAATATTGATTAACGATAGACACTTCTTTTTGGAGTTTATCTTCCTTACTATTTAATAGATGCTCTAAAAGATATGCCTGTCTCGAAATTACATCTGAACCCGGTGAGTAGAAAGGGTCAATAAAACCAAACGACTCTCCAATAAAGGCCCAATGGTCTGTATGACAAAATTTTTCACGTCGATAAGAGAGCTGCTCAGCAGATTGAAAATCAAGCATTTCAGCATTTTCTAATAAATTAGAGATAACTTTGTTCTGTCTTATGAACTTATCAAATCCTGAAGACGATTTTATAAGTTCATTGAGGTTAGTACCTGAACAGTTAAGATTTTGCTCTATAACTTGCCGATCATAAACAACGCCAAAACTAATTACATTATTACCAATTGGAATAATCCATATCCAATATCCTTTACCCATACAATGGATAGTGGACAAATATCTCGACGTATAACCTACTCTTTTACGCCACGATTTACTTCCTTGCAGGTCTAAGTCACCAACTTTCGTATAACGTCCCCAAGCCGCTGATATAGGATGATCTTCGTCGTCTATTACCGGATTTTTCGAATGTAAATTTGGTAAAATTTTACCGCTTCGTCCAGTAGCATGAATTAACCAGTCGCAATTCAAAGAATGATAACTACCATTAAATCTGTAAGATACATTGTTCAATTGATCATTCTTATTAATTTTACAATCCTGTACTTCAGCGCCAAGTTTTATTTGTATTCCAAGATCGGAATTCATCTTCCATAAATCTTCTGAAAAGCGTTTTCTATCAATTTGAAATGTTGGAAAAACAGGGAAAATATTTGATCCAATCTCAGAACACTGTTCTACATCAAAGTTCTGTTCTTCATTTTGAAAAAAATATCTTAATCCATTTTTAGGTAAATGATTTAAATAACAATAAGTGGATAAGCCTAAATCTCTTATAAGAAATAGGCCAGCGACACCTACTGTTGATTCACCCGGTGACCATTTCCCATGAGTATTTCGCTCTAATATAGTTATTCTCTTATTAGGAAATTTAATTTTAAGATACCGACTAATCAATTGGGCAGAAATACCCCCACCCACAAATACGATATCCGCATCTGGAATATGTTCTTCCATAGTTACTCACAATCAACCACTGTTTGACATAATTGGCTCTATTGCTGAAAATAATAGAGATGGCCTTCAAAAAAGGAATCAAACCAACTCTTTACGGTGTACCTCAATCGCCATTCGTTCGAAAGGTGCGCTCTTTCATGCACGCCAAACAGTTGCCGTTCAACATAATACCAATTATGCCAGGTGACTCGCGAAAAACGTTCCGTCGAATGAGTCCATTTGGAAAAATACCGGCATATCGTGAGGGCTCATTAAGACTTTGTGACAGTTCTGTCATTTGCGCCCATTTAGAACGATGTCACCCAGAAAACCCATTATTTCCTAAAGATAATCGACATTATGCTCACGCTCTTTGGATAGAAGAGTATTGTGATACTGTTGTAAGTAAAATAATGACTTTTAGACTAATGTATCAATGCTTTCTTAAACCCGCTTTCAGGAAAATTCCGCCCGATAAAGAGTTAATCGAAGAAACACTGAGGGAAGATGTACCTCCAATTCTCAATCACATAGAAAATTTTATAATGAATGACGAAGACTTTCTAGCAGGACCATATCTAAGTATTGCGGATATAAGTATGACAGCACATATGCTTAGTTACATTTATTCCGGACATGAGATAAATGGAGATAAATGGCCTAAAACGAAAAAATATATTGAAAAAATGCTAGAAACCGGCCCCTTTCCAAAAGCTCTTAGAGAAGAAAACTACCCTTATTATCAAGTATTTTTAGATAAAAGTTGGGAGGTCCCAGATACAGTCTAACTACATTTAATTTATTTTCTTAAATACTCTTTAAATTCAAAGCTATTACAACTTTCATTTGGATCAAACCAGTTCTCTTCATTCCATAAGTTCAAATTATCAAAAATGACCAACTGTTCATTACTTAGCAAGCTAATAGGTTGCATGTTTATCCAATTACTAACAGAATGTAAAAGTTGATACAGATTTTCATATATTTGATTTTTTAATCTGGCTCTCAAAAATAGCGGTAGAATTAGAGCTAAGGTTTCTCCATGATTAAGTTCTAGTTTAGGGCCTAACTCATGAGCGATATGATGCATTGGCCAGCTAACGGCATATAGTTCAAACAATTCTCCATACAGAAATCCTGCTAAATAAAATAAACTTTCGTAATCATAATTCTCAAGAGCCTTCAAATAATCATCCCACCATCCTGTAAGAGCCATTATTCTAAGAGAATCAGATGATTTTACTGAGCATAAAATTTCAACAAAATGTGCAACTGTGTCGATCGAGCCATAAATCCATGCTTTTTCAGGCACTGATTTCAATACATTGGGATCTATGAAGACTTTTTCTACCGTCAGCCCTACTCCAGATATTTTATGTCGGTCTCGTATCAAAGTTGCTGAGGAGCTTACATACGAGCTTGAAGAATAATGTGTAGGAAATAACCAGACTTTATGTCTTTGTACTAGTTTTTTAGGACGAAGAAAGTTCATTTTACGATCACATTCACAAACTTCCACCGATACTAATTTAGCCAAATCCATAACAGAGCCACCACCGAGACCCCAAATCCTTGTCTTAGAGGATATTTTTGAGCGACATTCGATCAAATCATTCCAGCTTGGTTCTCCATCAAGTTTATAACTATCCGCTTTTATACTTCGTTCTTGAAAGATTGTCATCCATTCGTCCAACCAGCCTAGATTTAAAACACAAGGTGAATAAACAATTAATAATTCACGACCGGCTTGATTTATTAATGACTTTTTTACCGAATATTCAAGCCATTTACGCTTTGTCATTTTTGCGCAATTATTTATCAAATATGAAGGAGTTATTGTCATACATCTTCCCCTATACAAGATTAAGCAATATAATTGCTTGTATGGCAATGCAGCAAACTGAACAAATTTGGTTAAAAAAAGTGGAGTGCCCACTTTGCTATGAAGAATTCCTAACAGAAAATATTTGGCAAGGTAAAGTAAGTGTCTTAGAAGAGTACCCAGATTTAGGTAAGCGCTATCAGGGTACCAATCCATTGTATTATTCAGTTTGGGTATGCCCTAGTTGCTACTACGCGGACTTTCGTGGAGATGAATTCGAAGCTACTGGTAAGATAGTAGATGAAGCCTTTGAGGATGATTTTGAAATCCTTTCAATGGTCGCTGAAAATGCTGATTTCAGACAACCACGAACTTTTGCCTTAGCGGTTGCCTCTTATAAACTAGCTATCTTAGTAGCCAAACATAAGAAATCATCATGTGCTCGAATTGGGACCTTTAACCTTCGTTTAGCTTGGCTTTACCGATCTATCAAAAAGAGACAACAAGAAAAAAAATATCTCCAGTATACCCTCGATTATTATCTAAAGGCTTATGAAAATGAAGATGAGCCCGATTTTGGAAATCTCAGTGAAGGTGGCATTACCTATCTTTTAGGTGAACTTTATCGTCAAACAGGTAATATGCGGCAGGCCGTAGAGTTTTTCCAAAAGGTTGTCAACGATAAGGAACTTGATACAGAACCAAAATACATAAAATTGGCACGCTTCCAATGGGAGTCTTTGAAAGATTCTCCTTCTGCAGAAACTGACCAAGAGGATGAAAAGGTAAATGACTCTTAAATCTCTTGATGAGAGTCTCCAAAACGAAATTGATGACAACTTTTTAAGTGATCAAATTAAAGAATTAGACAACGAATTAAAAATTACTTTAGAAGATGCCAATAGGTTTCTGAATTTTATTCTGAATTATGGCAGTAAACTAACTGAAATCGAAAGTCGTTTACTGCAAATTCGATCATTAATTGAAGCTGGAAAATTTGATAAAAGTCTCGAAATTGAATTAGAGACTCTCATGAAAAGATTACAAAAACTCGTAGATCCTCAATTAAAACAAAAGATGATTAATCGTCTCGAAATTATTATGAATTTTCAAGAATACGCTGCAAAAAAAGAAGAACAACTAGAATGGCAAGTCATACGTTCTAGATTGAATGATTTCAAGTCTTTACTCCAGTAGCAATTTTTCCTATTCGGTTTTATTTTTTTTAATTAAAGAGACAAAATCAAATTACCTCGTAAGAGTTTTGTAGCACAACCAAAATTGGCTATTTAAGCCCCCTTCATAACAGATTCTAAACGACGATAGTAATGTGAATCTTATGAAGGGAACAGCATGTCATGTTTGAAAATTAAAATTCTGTTAAGTGCTACCTTTTGCACCACTATGCTACATGCGGCAATGGTAACTAGCCTCCAGAAACCATTTTCACAATTTAAAGGTTCATATGACAAAGCTGTCCAACTATACCAAACAGGAGAACATGATAAGGCAATCAAGCTTTACCAAAGCATCGTAGACTTAAAACTAGATGCTGCAGATGTCTATTACAACTTAGGACTTGCTCAACTCGAAAATGAGCAATTTAAGAGTGCCCAAGAAAGCTTCAGAGAAGCTTTGATTTACAACAATAAGGACTATGAAGCATCAATTCAACTAGCAATAAGTTATAAGAAATCTAACAACAAGTCCGCTGCTTTAGAATCTTATAATGAAGCCTTACAAATTAATCCTGATCTATACGAGGTGCATTACGATTTAGGACTAATGCACATGGAACTAGGAGTTAAGAGTCAAGCACACTATCATTTTGATAGAGCGACTAAACTTAATGACAAGCTATATGAAGCGTTCAATGATTGGGGAATTCTGTACGATTCTGAAAAACAAGTCTCAAAAGCACGGGAGTGCTATCAAAAATCTTTAGCTATAAAACCTGACTTTTTCTTTGCGGCATATAATTTAGGTCTATCCTACAAGTCTAGCGGAGAACAAAAGTTGGCTATCCAATATTACGAGAAAGCCTTGGAATTGAAGCCAAATCATCAGGAGTCATTAGTTAGTCTGGGTAATTTATATAATCATCAAAAACATTATGACGAGTCAATTAAAGTCAGCCTACAAGTATTAAGCCAAAATGAAAAATCAATTCATGGATATTATAATCTCGCAAATGCTTATTTCGGACGTAAAGAATACAAAAAAGCTAAAGTAAGTTACGAAGAGATTCTTAATGTTAGTCAAAATATTCCTGAGGTATACAACAATCTCGGTATAATTTGTTTAGAATTAAAAGAATATGATCAAGCCCATAATTACTACAGTAAAGCGCTTCATATAAGACCTAATTATAGCTCCGCCCTGACTAATCTTGGTTGGGTTGAATACTTAAATGATAGGCTTAGCACTGCAATCGAACACACTGTGAAAGCTCACTCAATAAATCCTAATGATCCTGTTTCAAACTACAACTTAGGGCTTTATTATCTAAAATATAAGGATATTAAAAAAGCAGATCTGCATTACAGTGCAGCAATGAAAATTTCACCGGCCGACCCTCACGCATATCAAGACCTTTTGACTGCTAGTAAAATTGAACCTGAAAATGAAACTTACCGTATAATTTTAAATCGCTACTTTCAAAAGTTTGCACATCATAAAGAAAAGGATTTTGAGTCAAATCCAAAGGCTCAGTGATCTGGCTTAATAATTCCCAATAATCCATCTCCACAAGGAAATAAACATGATGACCATTGTTCGGCTAATTCCAATAGCTGACGGATGTTCCCAACACCTTCTTTTTTCTTTGGATTTTTTTCGAATACCTGTCCACTAAAATAGATATTATCAACAATCATCAATCCGCCAGATCGTAGTCTGGGCCAACTTAATTCAAAAGCCTCAAGATAGTCACGTTTATCTATATCAAGAAAAATTAAATCAAATCCTATATCCTCACTCAAAGTCTTTAGACTTTCATTTACTGGCCCTGGTAGTAAGCGACAATTAAATAATGGAAGATCTCGCGCAACAGATTTTAGATGTTTTTCATTAAAGTCGCATAGATAAAAATTTCCAGAATTTAAAGCAGCTGCCATGTAACGAGTAGAATATCCAAGACCTGTTCCTAATTCCAAAATATCTTTAGGCTGTTTTAGGCTACATAAAAAGTACAGTAGTCTAGCAGACTCAGTTTGTAAAATTGGATAACGTAATTCGATAGCTAGTTCTTTAATATTTTCGAAATCTAATTTCTCGAAAGTAAAGGCCCACTCACCAGGTGCTCTTAAAATTGACACGTATATTCCTAAATTACAAAACGAATTTTGACGTTATTTCTTCGATATGCAATATACTTTCATCTCCGGTTCCAAAGTCTTTCCATTTGACAGTGCCTGAATCTCTTTCCAGAGAGCCAGCGATAAGAGCATGTTTAGCATTAAGTTGATTAGCTCTTGCAAACATTTTTCGAGGCTTTTGAGGCGGATAATGCATTTGAGCACTCAATCCATTCTTTCTTAATTCCCTCAAAATAGGCATTAAAAAAATTACATCCTCTTCATCAAATGGTAAAAGATAAAAATCGAGTTCAGATTTCAGTTCTGGTAATTTGTTTTGATCTTTTAATAACTCTAAGATTACCACATCGCCAAAGCCCAAACCGACGGCTTCCTTTGAAATAGTGACCTTAGATTTATCCGATGTATTTCCATTGGCAAGATGTTGTATTAAATGATCATAACGCCCCCCACCAGCTATTGCTCTCAAACCCTTAGCGGCGTCAAATAACTCAAAAACAGTACCGGTATAATATGCGAGTCCTCGAACAATCGAAAAATCGAATTCTAAGTACTCTTCAAACCCATAGCTATCTAGCAAACTGAAAAGTTCATTCAATTCATTTAAGCCTGTCAAATTTGCATCTAATTGTTTTGCATAATCTGAAACTTCAGTAAGCTTTGAAATTCGAATCATTTCCAAAATTTTTTCAGCGATATCAATTGAGATCAAACAGTTGTTTTTCATATTCTGTATTAACTGATCATCTGCAATCTTGCCAAGTTTATCAATTTGCATAAATACTACATTAACTTGTTCATCCGAAACTCCAAGCGCCAAAATCATATCTGCTAATAAACGTCGATTTGATATACGAACCTTTACCTCTTCTGGGCCTAGATTCATAGACTCCACAGCGTGTAACGCAGTCGCAATAACCTCGGCTTCAGCGATCATGCCGGCTTCCCCTAGATAATCGAGATTCCATTGATAATGTTCTCTTTTACGTCCACGAGTCATTCTTTCATAACGAAAACATTGCGGTATACTTGACCATTTAATTGCACTAGGTAATTCCTTAAATTTTTGTATTACCATCCGAGCTAAACTGGGAGTCATTTCTGGTCTCAAAGCTAATGCTCGACCCGATTTATCCTGCAATGTATATAACTGATCAGTGATTTCCTCGCCAGCCTTACGAATATATAATTCTTCAGACTCTAGTATTGGACAGTCATAAAATTGAAATCCTGATCTCAAAGCTGCACCGCGAAATTTATCAAAAAGCCATTCACGTAACTTGTACTCTTCGGGGTAAAAATCTCGCATTCCTTTTGTTACTTGCATAAATAGATTCCTTTAAAATTTAGATGCTGGAGCATACAACATTTTTTTACAGTGTTCACCTCAAGTCAGGAACCACTATTGAAATTCCGAAGAATCTGCGCTAATTTAATGTCGTTGTTATGCCAATTCTGAGTTTAATTGTTCCGAAACACCAAATTGTTCTGACCCGCGCCTTCGAGGAGTTGGTCGATGAAGAGCTCTCCGAGCACGAAATGCAACTGGGAAAGCACGCGGCCTTCTCAAAAGAATTCCGGCAGATCGTTGATGCCAGATTCATCTTGAAGAATAGTACTAGCGACGAAAATATGGCGTTCGCAGCGAAAAATACTCCTTTCGCATTTGATAGTCGCCGTGCCATAGTTGTAATTAGAGAAGAAAATTTTCCTGATGCAAAAAGGTTTAGTTCTAATACAGGTTCAAGCGAATTTCAGGTCACGAGAGATATGGGCGGAGCTATGTTATGGATGAATTTGAACTACAATCAACTGGAAGTTTATATCAAATTTCTTGAGAAAAGAGCCAAAGCAGCTCCCGAAGGTAGCTTCGTAGAAATAATCACGGAAGAAGAAGTCATAACAAATGATTCAGATTAATCGACTTGTTTCGTCTAGGATTGACTAACTTAATTCTGATTTACAAATTTCATATACATTTGCAGGTACGGTTTTACCTTTAACCGTTGTTTCTAAAAGAAACTGATATTCAAATTCTTCACTCAGGTAGTTCTTTGTGGAATCGGTAAAAAGTATTCCACTCTGCTTACCTTCCTTACTTAAGGATTCAACTCTTGCAGCTAAGTTTACAGCATCCCCCAGCACTGTTCGAGATAATTGCTTTTTATTACCAACATTACCTACTACAGTAAGTCCCGTGCTTATGCCAAAGCCAGCATAAAATTCGGGCATTTTAGCCGCGAGCATTTCTTCTCTAATACCCTTGAGTCGACGTTGCATGCTTATGGCCGCACTAACGGCTCCTTCAGCACCATTAACTTGATTATCATGTTCAAAAACAGCCATGATGCAATCTCCAATAATTTTATCTAGAGAACCACCATTTATTGCTATCCAAGGTATCATTTGATCGAAATAATAATTTAAGGCTTCTATAATAGTACTCGGGTCAGTAGATTCACAAATGCTAGTGAAGGAACGGATATCACTAAACATAATCGTGACAATTTTTTTCTCACCTTTCGTAGAAAGCTGTTTTGAACCATCAGTAACCGCCTCTACCTCTCGCAATTCCATACCAGTTAAAAAATGACTCATCGTTTCTTTCTGTCGCAGACCATTAACCATGTCATTAAAAGTATGCGAAAGCATTCCGATTTCATCCCTAGATTGAATTTCTACTTTTACATCAAGTTTTCCCGAACCTACAGATTCAAAGCCCGCAGCCAGAATACCAAGAGGCTTCACAATCTTTCCTGATAAAAAAAATGAGATTAAAATAGCTAAAATGAGGGCTAATAAAGTTAATGTTCCCATACTGATGTACAGACTATGAATTTTCTTACGAAAAGGTACAAGATCTGTCATAACTACTAGCAGGCCTAGACCTTTTCCACTGGCATTTTTCAATAATTGGAGGCTACTTGCATAAGATTCATTTTCTATTTTTA
Organism: bacterium; assembly: GCA_036339875.1. Classification (GTDB taxonomy): domain Bacteria; phylum Muiribacteriota; class UBA6191; order UBA6191; family UBA6191; genus JAYZAC01. The sequence goes on from JAYZAC010000096.1 coordinate 15,376, forward strand.
TATTACTAGAAGCTTTCGCCATTTTGATGGCAGATTCCATTTGTGATTTATCAACTAGAGAATAAAACGGAGTTTTTTTCAAAGTTGTTTCATAAACTTTATATGGATTTGAGAAATTCAATACAGTAATTTCATCAGCAAGAGTAACTTTTTGAAGTTCTTCCACTGTTATTCTATCAATTTTGTCACCTAAAATAAGAATTCCTAAGTAATTGCCCTCATCATCCACTACAGGAGTTGAAACAACCTGATACAAAGAATCTTTAAATTCAATCAAATCATCATAAACACTTTTATTATCAATTCGTTTCAGCAATGTTTCAGGCAAATTATCATTCATATGGACCCAAAACATTGGTTTTTTTGCTAGATCTTCGGCTTGCGTTTGTGACCATCTTAATGGTTTATCAAAGCCTGTTACTTGTCCTAAAATAGGTAAACCACTGTCATTCGCAATTATCAATAAATCAGCTCCAGACAATTGATACTCTGTATTCATTGAATCTTCTAAAGTAGCCGCGTCTTTGAGTCCCCAAATTAAACCCTGCTTAAAACGTGGACTCAACAAAATACTATCAAGAACCGCTTTTAATCTACTTACCTGTAACTCAACAACTTTATCGTAAGTTTCTTTAGTTACTGCTTGCCGTTCTTTTATTCGCTGCGTTACTTCTGATTGGAAGAAAAACGTAAAGTATCCAATACTTATAATCATAACCAGAATCAGTACGCTCAAACTGCCTGTAAGAATCTTATATTTCAAACTAAAACTGGGAACCTGTGGGGTTTTCTTGGGATCAGATACTGGGTTATTCATACAA
>JAYZAC010000097.1:0-11917 GCA_036339875.1 bacterium
CTACGTGAGTTGATTGATCGTTTAATAGAAAACGATTTACCAATTTTCCCCAAAAACTCTCAGGTTTGAGATGATTACTAAATTCGCTCCTTGGTTAGTGTTGATATTTGTTCTGACCGGATTATATCTTCTTCATGATAAATACTTTGTACAGGTAATGACTTTGGCAGGTAAACTTGTCAATCAAGAGATTCCTAACATTGAAATAGATAATGTTATCTTGCAAGCCTATCATCCGAATGGAAAACTGCGTTTCAAACTGTTTGGAACAAAAGCTCAAATTGATGAAAAAGATAAAATTACGAGAATAGAACCCGTTAATTTACTGATTTATGATCGAGATGTGGATTATTTGCAGGATATAGCAATTCTAGCTCAAAGAGGTTCGTATGTGGATGCGAAACCTGACTATTTTATACTTGATGGGAATGTTGAATGTAATCTGGCGGTAAGAGATGATGAAGAAGTTATTGTAAAGAAAGTTGAAGAGGTGCAATATATTCGCAAAGTGTTTACACAAAAATTACTTTACTATCCTGCATTGAATCAATTTGTGTCTCCTGGTCCCTTTAAAATAGTAGATACCAAAAGCAGCGCAGTAGTTACAGGAAAATCATTTACTTACAAAGGAAATGAACAGTTAGGTGAAATACAAGGTCCAATGAGAACTGTTATCAGAGAAAATGCGCAGCTCGTATTGGATGAAATGAATAAGGAGTTTTTCGATGAGTAATCCAAATATTTTTTTTGGCCTTTTATTTTTTTTCTCATCTCTTAATTTACATGCGAATGAAGATAAATCTCGCGTAGAAACCAAAGCTCTTTATTCTTTTGTAAATCAAAAGACTGGTGAACTAGTTCTTAAAGGTAATGCTGAGGTTATTAGAGACGGTATGTCACTGAAGGCGGATAAAATTCTTTACATGGAGAAAAAGAAAGAAGCATTTGCCACGGGTAATGTGCGACTTAGTAATCCTGATTTTGTACTCGAAAGTGGCCAGATTAGAGTTTATCTTCAAGGGAATGAGACGTTAAAGAATCTAGGAGAAAAAGATATTCTAATTATCGCACAAAAAGGCCCAAGGTTAACCGAACAGGCATCTGAAACACAGGTTGTAAATCAGGTTAGTGCGGTAGAAATAAAGTTTTTTAAGGGACAAGAGAAAATAGAAGCAATGGAAAATGTCAGGATGGTTCAAATGAGAACCGATGGCGTGCAACTAAAAGAAGAGATGGTTGTGACAGGTGGCTTTTTAGAATACCTCCACAAGCAGAAAAAAGCTTTGGTAAAAAAGAATGTGCAATTGGAAAGTAAATCATTAGGTGGAGTGGGTCAGAGATTAATTTATTATCAGAAAAACGATCGATTTTATTTGATAGATAAGGCTAAAGTCTTTGAATATGATGAGAATGGAAAAGCAGTTAATCAAATCGCTGGAAATAAAATTCTACATCTTTTGAAAGAGAGACGGACAATTTTAATGGGTAATGTGGAGGGAAGCCTCGGCTATGACGGTTAATCGTGAATTACGAGTTCAAGATATTCAGAAGGCCTATAAAGGGCGCAGCGTAGTTGAAGGTGTAAGTCTCCAGCTGAAGACAGGTGAAATTATTGGCCTTCTTGGCCCTAACGGGGCTGGTAAAACTACTAGCTTTTATATGATTACGGGTCTCGTGAGACCTGATAGTGGTTTTATATATCTAGACAAAAAGGATATTTCTAGATTTCCAATGTTTCAACGTTCTCGAATGGGAATTGGCTATCTTGCGCAGGAGGCTTCGGTTTTTAGGCATTTAACAGTTGAAGAAAATATTTTAGGTATTCTTGAATTTTACGAACCATGTAATGATACTCGCCGTAAAAGAGCCTATGAACTAATGGAAAGTCTCTCTTTAACTCATGTTGCAAAAACTATAGGTGTATCTTTGTCGGGAGGCGAAAGGCGACGTGCTGAGATAGCAAGAGCGTTGGCCACTGAGCCAAGTTTTCTACTTCTAGATGAGCCTTTCGCAGGTGTTGATCCAATTGCAGTATCTGAAATTCAGAGTATTATTGATAGGCTTCGTAATGAGCGTAATCTAGGCATTCTTATTACTGATCATAATGTACGAGAAACATTAAAAATAACCGACCGTACCTATGTTATGAATAAAGGCCGTATTTTGGTGGTTGGTGGGGTCGAGGATATAGTTTCGAATGAAGAAGCGAAGAGAATCTACCTTGGTGAGGATTTCACTCTTTAATTTCGATTTAAATGGCCTTGAACGCACCCTAGAGCTAGCAGTCCAGTCTCTACATTAAAAAGTTTTGTGTAGATTACGATTTTGCAAATTTACTTTCAAATTCAATTAGAAAATTACAAATGTTCATCACAGAAGCGAAATTCAATAATTTTACTAATAAAAAATAGTTTGTCCTTGTAATTAAAGACAAATATCTATGTGTATCCAGAATAGGATTTAATGGCGTATAGATGCGTGCGTTGGCGACTCCTTTGAGCCTCTACTACCTTTCAAATTATTGTAGGCAATAATCTCGCCGGTCTTTAAGTTAGCTTCATATACAGGGAATGCAACAAGATTTTTACCACTATGATCTAACTGAGAAGAGTAGAGGAACTTTGGAATCATATTTTTCACCTTTAATATATATACCGAAACTGTTTTATAAAGTATCTTTGCCGAAGACGAAAATTTGATGTGCGAAATATCACAATTACACCTTCGAATCGACGGCAGGAGTCTAATATAGCTGGAGAAAATTGCAAGGGTATATTGTTAAAAAAATTAGAGTTTTTTTAAAAAAAATATTTCTTGAAATTCTGGAGAAAATGTCCTTCAAATTCTGGAGACTAATAATTGGGGAGAGAGAATGGATTGGGAATTAGTATATCTATCTATGTTCCGCTGCGTGGTTCATGAGAACGGAGACAAAGAGGCGATTGAAATTGCCTCACATCAGGGATTAGAGACGAGTGATGAAAGTCTTCAAATGTTTCTTGAAAGTATGCTCAAACAGATCAAATCAAAAAGACCTTCTTTAGCTCCCTCTGCCTCTTGTCGAGCATTTAAGTTTCATGATGAGGAGGTTGGTAAAGCAGATCAAAAAATTGTAGATCAACTATTAAACGCAGTCAGTATCTCCAGTTTTGAAGCTCATGCAAGAATACTAGCTACTAAATATATTCAGAGCCCTAAATCCAGACAGGGTATTCTATTTATTGTTACGGCTAATACTGCGATTAAAAAGAATCTCAGTCCCGGATTATTTGTTTTCAAGACTGATTTTCAGAAAGGTTTTGTGCCTGCTGATGGAGGTGTATCTGCCAATAATCAGATTATACTTCCTGAGTTGAAAAAAGGTTTAGTTTATCCCTATCATGATGGTTTAAACTTCCATTTTGATAAGATCCAGCTGTTTCAGAAATCTCAATCAGAATATTTTCAGAAGATGTTTAAATTGGTAACGTTGCCAGATTCAGAGGAGATTGCAGACGAGGCATTGAAAGAGCAATTAGAACAGCAGAGTCCAGGAACATATAGCAAATATTTTAATATCCCCAGGGAAGATCGTAATGTTAAGCGAGAAGTTTTTGGACAGGCACGAACCATACAACAACCTGACCTTCTCGACTCCGATATGGTTTCACATTTGAGTAAAAAAACGCAAATGAAGGTTGTTGATCAAAATGTTAGACCTGTCAAATTGAGACTGAATATAGATGATGGAATTCGTTTTGAAGGTAGAGTTGATCAGATAAACCAAAGTTTCTTTTTTGCTGAACATGCACTTGAAAAATATTTAATAATAAGAGGAAGCAAATTTGAAACTAGAAGCCATTTTCAGAGTGTCGAATTTATGAAATTAGAGCAGTTGGACGAAATAATGACAAGAATGGCTGCCGATGAACCAAGTAAAGTCATCGAAATTGAAGCTCATCATTCCGAAGAGGAATAGACTCATAATTTGTCCTTGGTCTAAGGCTCGTGCTAAACTAATGATATGGAACGATTATCTGCCGGCGGAGATTTGCTCGCGTTACGGGCATTGAGCATGGAGGCTCTCAAAGATTCCTTAAAAGCACAAGAGATGGTAGCTACCCTTGTAACAGAGGAACCTTCCCAATTGGTTTCTCCCGAACATCTGGGTCGTACTCTTGACCTTAGTGCCTGAGTCAATGAACCTCTTACTCGGTACCCATAATTCTGCTACGTTATAAACATCCCTTATGGATTCAGTTTGTTATACTTCTAAACCATGAATATTCGTCAAATTCATCGTAATTTCGTTAATATAAAGCGTTTTCAGGAAATCGCTTATATTCTTGCGAAGTACGGTTTTACCGATTTATTAGATTTTTTACGGGTTGATCAGGCTTTGGGGCTAGCTAAAAAAGTAGGTTTAGTCTCAAAAGAGTTTGCTTTATTTAGTAGAGCTCAAAGACTTAAGTTAGCGGCGGAAGAACTTGGGCCCACATTTATAAAACTGGGACAAATTTTATCGACACGAGATGATTTATTAGATTCAGATTACATAGAAGAGTTGAAAAAACTACAAGATCAAGTTCGAGAGGTGCCAAGCGAAGAGGTTAAATTAACTTTAAAGCAGTTTTATGACGTAGACGACTTAAACGAAATTTTTGATAGATTTGACTATTCGCCTATTGCAACAGCTTCTATCAGTCAAGTACATGAAGCTTATTTATTGACTGGAGAACGAGTAATCGTAAAAATTCAGCGGCCAAAGATTCGTGAGATTATTGAACAGGATTTGGGCGTTCTATCTTACATTGCGGAACTTATTCAAGAGCAATTTGGAGATCCTGAAGATCCAGCGAGTTGGAGTCAGGTTATCGGTGATTTTATTCATCAAATCATTCAAGAATTGGATTTTGGTCGTGAAGCGCGCCTAATGCTTCGATTTGACGCGATGTTTAAAGATGACTCTGGAATTAAAATCCCCAAGGTCTTTATGCAATATTCCGGAAATAAGGTGATTGTTCAAGAGTTGATTGATGGCTGTCGACTTGATGATCTAGATGGCTTACAAAAGATGGATGCTAATTTTGGTTTGATTGCAGAAAGGTTGATCCAATCTTTTTTTCAGCAGGTATTTAGTGAAGGAGTTTTTCATGGCGATCCGCACCCAGGTAATTTAAGAGTTCTTCCTGATAATGTTTTGGTATTTTTAGATTTTGGATTGGTTGGTCAACTAGATAACGATAATATGACACAATTAACGCGCATTTTTTGGGGTGCCGGTCGCGAGGATTTCGAGCTAGTATCACGATCCTTCAACAAACTTTGCAGAGGTACTATATTGGGCGTTAATGAGACGATGACCATGGAATTTAGAGATTTAATCTTGGCTTATCGTAGCCTAACGATGCAAGAAATTAAAGTAGATATACTACTTCCTGCAGCAGATCAAATTTTGAAAAGAGGTCAATTACGTTTACCATCTCAATTGAGTATTCTGTTTAAGTCTTTAATTTGTTTAGAAAGAGTTGTGAATAAACTCAACGCAAATCTCAATTTAATGGATTTTTTATTGCCACGTATACAGCAAATGATACGCAAAAGATTAGAGGTTAAAAGTATGTCTAATCATGTTACGGACAGCAGTTTGTTAATGTATGACTACATGGCTGAGATCCCTAAAGATTTATTTCAAATTGTGAAAAATATTCAAAAAAATCAGCATGAGGCTTCTGTGCGTCATTCTAAATTGGAATTTTGGCTTCAAAATTTTGAAAAAATTCTCAATCGAGCCATTTTAGGCTTGCTAGTGAGTAGTACCCTGATAGGTAGTTCGTTGCTTTTATCTTTTATAAAACCAGGGGAGAACTTGTTATATGTTCTGGCTTATGCTGGATATATTTGTGCAGCATTATTCGCATTAGTGATAATTTATTCAATTGTCACAGTGGGGCAACCAGGAAAAGAATAGGTTTAATTTATCCAGTTTTCCAGATCTATCAGCTTAATAAGATCAAAATTAGGACTACGCAGAAATAAATCATTACCTAAGATTAATATTTGATCATGTGTCAGAGTTCCATCTTCAAATTCCATTAAAAAGTCCTTCCATACATCGTCCACTTCTTTTAATGAAATTTCTTCTTTTTTTATCAAAAGATACTCCTTATTTCCTGTGTCTTTTTGTATCAATTACATCCACTTGGTATTTATCGGCACAGTAAGATTAGGTATCAAGAGAATTTACGTGCTAACAGAATTCTAGTTGGCTAATTCGATGATTTCGAAACTTTTTGCTTTATTGACCTTTGGTAAAAGGTTTACATAAAGATTTGGAAATTTAGATTGATGAACTTCTAAGGTTTCGCGAATTTTCTCAAACTCAAGTAAACCATGATCAATATTTGTTTGTTCGTAAAGTAACAGAAGGAATCTAGCTGCCTTTATATTATTTATACTTATTATACGAGTTAAGCCCCACTCACGAATTGATGGTTCAGAATTTAAAGTAGCTTGGATATATCTATCGAGATAGTCCTCAAATTTTGAATTGAGTTGTAATTTTATTTTCGTAAGAGCAATCTTTTTTTTGAAAATAGGAAATTTTTCTAACGGCACTAGAGTATTTAAGTAATCTAGATTAGCTATGTTTCCAAATTCTTCAATTGCCCAAAGGAATAAGTCTTGATTTGTATGAGGGCTATCCTCAAGAAAAATACGTTGTAAATAGGCTGCTTTGCTACTATGTCCCAAAGAGTAGAAGGTTAACTGACGATGGGCTTTATGAATTTTATTATACATTTTATTCGTAGGATTTTTCTGTTGCAATAATCTAGATAAAATATCTATTGCAGCGCGGTGACGTGTACTTATTACAGATTCGAGCGAAAAATCGAATATAGCTGGATTATTACTATTAAGTCCCATTTCTATGAATTGGTTCCGCTGCTCCAAAGGTAATGAGCTGACCTTTTTTTTAAAGATAAGAAGACCCTCTTGAGGTTTAATCTGGCGCACTTGGTTTGTATCATCTTGAACTTTTAAAATACCAAGTTCATTAAATTTGGAATTAGGTTTTAACCAATCAGCTGGAATAGGAGTATGTGATACCCAACTTTGCGTAGTAGTCTTCGTGAACGAACTTGCTGAGCCTTCATTCATTGTAAGACTATCAACTATACTCATAGGCTCAATTCTCGATTTAATATTAGTGTCAAGAATTTTAGGTTTCTGAAAATTAGGGTTTTTTGGTGAGGATTTGTCGGATTTCGCAGCAAACGTCTGTACGCCAATTAAAGCTAAAAGAAGTATGGTAAGCAGGACTTTAAATTCTTGATTCAAGCCGTACATATGTTTCATTGGCAGTTAGAAATTCCAATCTGAAAACAGTGAATTCTTGAAGTTGGAGAATTCTTTGAATGATTGTTTCATTTCCATCATATGCTTGTTCATCGCCACTATTTTATTCGTGAGAATTTTGCCTAAATTATGAGAAAGCTTGAATGCCATTAGCTCATTTTTGTGTAAGGCATCGATGAACCTTTCTTTACCTAAAAGTAAGGCGGTCGTTCTGACACACGCAGTTGCTGTACTCGTTCGATTACGTTTTTCTAGAAGAGCCATTTCACCAAGTACCGTGGGAGCCTCTAATTCGGCCAGAACCCTAGGTGCCTTACCTTCTTCTTTAGTTTGAGTAACCTTTACTTTACCTTCAACCAAAACATAAAGGCCATTAGGTTCTTGATTTGTTTCAAAAATAATTTGGTCAGGATTGTAAATAATTATATCTGTCATTTTTAAAAATTGATCAAATTCATCTTGGTTGAAAAACTCAAAAATTGGATTTGAATGATAACTCGATTTAAGTTCCTCTACAGATGCTTCCACTTTAAAACTCCTAGTTATTTTAATTACAGTCCACTAAGTACGGTTGCTTTACCAACGCGGCCAATTGCTACAATGAATGCTGCTGTTCTAAGTGGTACGTTATACTTTTTGGCTACTTTACCTACAGTTTGGCAGGCTTTACGCATTCTCAATTTGAGACGCATGTTGATATCTTCTTCAGACCATTTGAATTGTTGTATATTTTGGGTCCATTCAAAGTAGCTTACGGTTACTCCCCCTGCATTCGCCAGAATGTCTGGAGCCACTGCAATTCCTCGTTTATCGAGTATCTCATCAGCCTCTGGTGTGACAGGTGAATTGGCTCCTTCGACTACCATTTTACATCTCAGATGACTGGCGTTATCTTTATGAATAGTTCTGCCCAGAGCCGCGGGAATCAAAATGTCGCAATCTAATAATAATAAATCTTCGTTACTAACATAATCATAACCCTCATAATCTTTGAGTAGTCCACCAAAACGAGTGTAGGCGGACAATGTTGGAATATCTAATCCTTCCGGACAATGTATCCCACCAGAAACGTCACTAATTGCAATAACTTTAGCTCCCATTTCATGCAGAATGTTGGCGCAGTGTGAACCAACGTTGCCGAACCCCTGAATAACAAATTTGGTATTTAAGACGTCAAGGTTACGATCTTGCAGTAAGGTTTCGCATACATTTACGATTCCACGACCAGTAGCTGCTTCACGTCCCTCACTACCGTGGAGGTCAATGGGTTTGCCTGTAACTACCGCTGGACTGAAACCATTAATTTTACTATATTCATCCATAATCCAAGCCATGACTTGACCGTTGGTATTTACATCAGGTGCAGGAATATCTTTGTATGGGCCTATGTTTTCATGAATACTAGAAATAAATTTCCGTGTAACCTTTTCAACTTCTTTCTCTGACATTTTGGTTGGGTCACAATTGATACCACCTTTAGCGCCTCCGAAAGGAATGTCGAGTAAGGCAGTCTTCCAAGTCATTAATGATCCCAAAGAAGCAGAGTGTTCAGCATCGACAGTTGGGTGGTATCTAAGTCCACCTTTCATGGGCCCGCGACCCTTATTGTGTTGAACTCGGTATCCTGTGTAGACGTTGATCTCACCATTATCATCTTCTACAGGAATTTGTACTTGAATAACGCGATACGGATCAGCCATCATTTTTTTGATATGTTGTCCAAGATCCATCGTATCAGCTGCGGTATTGAAATAGTAGAGCGTCTGGTCCAGGATACCCATATTGAAGGCCTTTCTATCAACGTTTTCGAAACATTCTAATGTCTAGATTTTCGACACTGTAAATTGATTCTAGCATAAGTTAAGTAAAGAAAAATTTTTAGAGGTACCCTTTTTTATCGATAGTCTACGTTTATAAATATTGATAAAAGCGACGACTTTTACGGTGATATATCATTCGTCCCAAAATATAAACTATAAAAGCAATACCAAGACTAGTTAAGTAAGCTGACCAAGACCATTGCCCTTGTCCCAAAATTGCGAAGCGGTAAAAATCGACATATGCGCTGAACGGATTGAAAACTAAAAGCTCTTGTAAGGTGACAGGAACCATTTGTCTGGAGTAAACGATAGGAGTGGCAAAGAACCAAACCATGAGAAGGATGTTAATTAATTGAACTAGGTCCCTGTAGAAAACAGTTAGAGCTCCGATTGCAAAGGCAAAGCCACATGCAAAGACAAATTTAACGGGTATAATGCATAGTAAATACGCCAGGTTTTCTGGAGATATTCCCTGATATTGGGCTACAAAAAGTACGAAAAGTAAAATAGCTACTATTTCTTGAATAAGTGCGGATACACTTACATGAAGCGGCAAAAAACTTATTGGAAATTGTACTTGTTGAATCAAATGTCGATAGCTGAGTACTACATGCGAAGATTTTACGAGAGTTTCTTGAAATGCAAGCCATGGAATCATTCCAGAAAAAAGATATAAACCGAAGTCTACATGATTGCCACCTTCGGTTAAGCGAATTTTTAGAATAACTGAAAATAAGAGTACGTACATTCCCATTAGAACGAGAGGATTTAAAATTGCCCATAAAAAACCTAAGGCAGAACCTACAAAGCGTTCAAAAAAGTCTCGATAGACTAATTTGTAAAACAAATTAGGGAATCGAGACAGATCGTCTATGCAAAATAATTTCAGTATTCTAGCCATTGATCCTGGTAGTTCCAAATGGGGCTGGGCCATCGTCGATAATCAAAGTATTGTAATTGCACATGGTATTAATAGAGTCGAAGAATTGGATAAAAGTGTTGCTGAGTTGCATAAGGAGTATTCTTTTAAATGTATCATATTGGGTAATTTAACAGGTTCTAAGGAATACTATCGATGTTTAAGTTCTAATTTTTCCCATTTAACTATTGATTTTATTGATGAATCGAATTCAACACTGGAAGCTCGCAAGGTATATTTTGAATTCAATCCACCAAAAGGTTTATGGAAATTAATTCCTTTGAGTTTTCAAAGTCCTTCAGAAGATTATGATAACTATACCGCTATTGTGCTAGCTCGCCGCTATCTTAAAGTATCACAATGAAAGTCTTTAATTTACACCGGTATAAACTGATACGATTACTTCGATCTACAGAGTTGAACTTATCTATTTTTATACTAGTTCTAGTTTCTTTGATTCTAATCTTGATTGAGGTTTTCGCGCCCATTGAAAAGACTTATAAAGTTTACTTGCTGAGATTAAACGACTTTATTACTTTTATCTTAATAATAGAATTACTATTACGCTGGCTAGTCGCTAGATCTACCAAGATATTTTTTAAAGCTCATTGGGTGGATATTCTTGCAGTTCTGCCACTTCTAAGAGTTTTCCGTCTTGGAAGTATGTCTTATCTTTTAAGATTTTTAAGAATCATATCTTTGGGTACTATACTAAGAAAACGATTAAGATCACTAGCTATAGGTTTAAAAAGTCGCTTTATCGAGTATGGTCTTCTGATTGGATTTATGCTGTTTGCTTTAATATTTGGTGCAATCGGTTTAGCTGAATTTGAAGTTGGTATGGATAACAATCTAAAGGAACCGGTGGAAGCTTTCTGGAAGGCTTTGTTCTCTTTACTTGCAGGCGAATACGCAGATTATCCTGTTAGTTTAGGTGGGAAAATTACTTTTTTAATTCTTCTATTTTTTGAATTAAGTTTTTTTGCCTTTATAACCGGTACGGTTTCTGCGGTGATGATTGAAAAAATTAGGGAGAGTGGAATGAACAAGGTTAGTAATTGCAATGATCTCAATGATCATATAGTCATATGCGGATTTAGTACCAAAGTAGCTACAATTCTAGACGAATTTTCAAAGGATCTAGAATTTTGTGAAAGAGAAGTAGTTTTGGTTTCACAACATGCTTCAGCGGAAAATCTACAGGAGATAGGCGCTTCTATGGATAACCTCCTAGTCATTCAAGAAGATTATACTAATGTTGATGTTCTTACTCGCTCAGGAGTTAAAAATGCTCATCTTGCTATGATTTTAGCTGAAGATCTTGAAGGTAGGAATACTCACGATATTGATGCCCGAACTATTTTGGCAGCTTTGACAATTGAGAAGATTGAGCATGATGTTCATACTTGCGCTGAAATACATCACGAAGAATATATAGATCATTTAAAGATGGGTGGCGTTAATGATGTATTGATTCGCGAAAAGATGACAGCGCGTTTGATGGCTCGTGTGGGACTAAATAAAGGTTTAATGAATTTTTTCGAGGATGTTCTAATTGGTGTAGATGGTAACACTTTAGATTTTATTAAAGTACCTCAGAACTTAGTAGGACAAAGCTTTGAAGTTCTTCTAAGTGCTATGTCGGGAAGTAATCAGGGCATAGCTTTGGGAGTTAAGCCTGCTCAAGGCAAACTTTTGATAAATCCTTTAGGAACTCTTATCAACGATAGCGATCAAATTTTGATTTTACGTAATTTTAATGGTTAATATTTACCGTAAATATAATGTTTGATTAGGTATCGAGCTCTAATCGTGTCGATAGATAAACTGAGGTTATCGG
>JAYZAC010000098.1:0-11447 GCA_036339875.1 bacterium
ATGGAGCTTACCTCCAAATAAATCCTTAAATGGCTATAGCTTATTGATTCCATTGGGACTCGTTCTTACTTTATTTATCCAGATGCCACATACAAAAACATTCCAACTTTTAATGGGATATATTCCGATTTTTTTCATTCAATTTTGGTGGTTGGCACATTTTTACCAATCTAAAATATCCGCCGACTTGCTAGAACCTGTTCTTTTGTTTATCAACTGTTTCATTCTTATAATCTTAAATTGGTGGTTTCAACCCTTAGCTATAGGTCTATGGAACTTCTCACCTACTTTAGTAACACTATTTAGCTTAATACTAATTTTAGCTGTTTTCGGCATTATCAGAAGAAGAAAATTAGTACTACCCCTGAACTATAAATTATTCACTTGTGGATTAATTGTGTCGATTGCCATGGGCTACTTCATTAGCACAATTAGTAGTAATTTATATATACATATACGGGATGAATACAAAGAGTCAATATTCATTTTGGAGCCAGTGAAGTCTTGATACATGCATTGAGTCAAACCCTGCGTAATGAAGCTAAAAATTTTCTATACGAAAATGGAGTTCTCGAGCACGCTTTTCTCGATTTGAGAAAAGTACCCAAAAATAATTACTTACAACTATGGTTAGATCGAGGGAATAACGGCTCCATGCATTGGATGAAGCGTACCGCAGACAAGCGTATTGATGTTTCGAAGGCCTTTCCACAATTTCCATCTGCAATGCTTTGTAGCCTTAGCTATTACGATATAGATAATGTTAAGAATTCAGAAAAAAATCGTATATCAATATATGCTCAAGGAAGGGATTATCACAAAGTTTTAGGGAAAATTTTGAAACGTTGTTTAAATCATTTACAAAGCTACGAATCTGACCTTGAAGGTCGTTTTTATGTTGATACGGGGCCAGTAAGTGAAAAATTCTTAGCTAGCCATACCAAACTGGGATGGATTGGAAAAAGTACAAATTTAACCCATAATCGTTATGGTTCTTTTTTCTTTTTGGGTGTTTTATTCTTAAATCGACAATGTGATGATTACTCACCTTCTCAAAATCATTGTGGAACATGCGTACGCTGTCTTGTTGCCTGTCCCACAGCAGCCCTTTACGAACCCTATAAAATAGATGCCAGACTGTGTATTTCCTATCAGACAATTGAAAATAAGGCAATCACACCGCAATCTCTTGTCCCTGAAAAAGAACCTTGGTTATATGGCTGCGATGAATGCCAGTCCGCTTGCCCCTACAACAGGTTCTCCAAACCTACTCCAATTGATGATTTTAAAACTCGTTCAAACTATGAATTAGATTATTTTTTAAATCTAGATGAGACTCAGTTTCTAAATGAATTTGAAGGATCTCCTATTCGTCGAATTGGATACAATAAGTTTATGCAAAATCTTATACTCTTAGTTGCAAGAATAGGAAACAAAAATCAGAAAGCAAGAGCCACTGAACTCTGCGTAAACAATCTCTCCTTCGAACCTCTAAAACACTTATTTTAATGTAGACTAAAGTTTGAACAGAACAGCTTTTTCAGCACTTTCTATATCATCTTTCAATGCTCTCAAATGTTCTATATTTGTAGCCATTTTAAAGCTATCTGAGGTCCCCATCTTTTTGAGTTGTCGATCAATGAGTTCCTTGAGTAATCGAGCCGTATGTTTTACGTATGGCATTACGCCCAAATTTGAGCTGTAGTTAGAATTCCTCAATAAATCTTTCAGCATAGCTACAAAGTGTTCATGAGTTTGACGATCAATCGTATTTAAATTTGCTTCTTCATCTTTATCCATTTTTATAAGCTTTTTAAATGTCATCTTAAATGCCGACTCAAAAACTTCAGCAACAGTCATTGGATTATCAGTTAGATGACGATGAGATTTTAAGCCATTTATAGTTTTGGGACTCATCAAAGTATTAAGACTGCGCTTTCTTAGAAATAGCAGATACAGATCAGGGTCTATAGGTTGATTCCTTTCACCTACAAAACTATCTGTTCGAGCTGAAGCCAACATCTTTCTAGGGATCTTTATTACTGGATCTATAAAAACATTCTGATCCAGAAAGTTTAAGACCTCTTTTTGCCTAGCATAACTAACAGGGATGTATGCATCTTTGGCCTGTGGATCATTAACATGATCCCTATTGGCATAGGTACCCCCTATATAGCTTAGAGGCTTTAACGAAGCATTATAGTATTCCATCAAAACACTTGCGACCACTTGGCGAAGCTTGAAACGTCTATCACCTGTCGTTACCAGGCTTGATGGCGCGCTTTCTAATAAACGTTTAGCAACTTCAATGCGTTCTTTTGCGTAAGCTACGTTATCATCCCCGATATCGTAAGTTGTACAATGTGGGTCGTTACCCGTCCATTTGTCTTCATCTGTACAAAACTCTAAACCCTTCTCTCGCAAACTAGCCGCTATTTTATCGAGCTTTTTATTCTCATCTTTTTTAATTGGTTTGTAACCATATTCAATGGCAAGGTAATCGTACTCTCCTAGAGTGTCATTCATATATTTACCCTGATTTTTTGGATCTGACGCCACATACAACTCGTTATAGTCCATAATTGAAGCGGTCACCTGGTTTTTTAAGCTCCATTCTTTATTCGATAAGTTCTTGTACGAGTAAACACTAGATCCTTTAAAATTATGACGCAAACCCAGGGTATGACCAACCTCATGCATGGTCAGTTCTTTCAAGTATAAACCTATAAACTTTTCCTTCCAGGCCTTGAATTCCTTATCGTCCAATTTATAGGCCATTTTACGAGCCATCATTGCAAAGTTTTTCCTATTTGCTAACTCATAATGCGCATCACAAAAATAGACCTTGTGCTTAATGAACTTCTGCCTTAAATCATTGTAACGTTTCTCAAAATTCAAGCGAGCCTTCAGTGAACTATTGGCTATTTCTGATTTTCTGCTGAGCAGATACTTTTTATCTCCTTCAACATTTTCCGGTGGCCCCTCGATATCAGGACCATAAATATTAGCTTGTCGGTCCATCACACTGATCCAACCCGAAGAAATTATAATATCAGCATCAATTATTTCACCAGTTTCTGGATTAGTGCGACTAGGCCCGATAGCCATACCCCATTCGGCGGCGGACCAAGAGATTGTTGAATAGCGAACATCTGAGGGATCCCAATTTTGACTACTATCAGGCAAGCGAGCTTCTACTGCTCCTACAAAACCTAGTTTTTCAAACGCTTTGTTCCATTCAAGAATCCCTGCTCTAACATATTGTCGATATTTGTAAGGAATTGTTTTATCTAGATAAAAAATAATAGGCTTTTTGACTACTGAACTTTCTGAACTAGGATCTGACTTCTGAAGATTCCATCGATTAATCATTCTTTTTCGACCACGATCGACAAGCTGATTTGAAAAATCCATCTTTTCTTGTAAAAAGTAACCAATCCGATCATCAGCTACTCTCGGCTTATAATCGCTCTTCTCTTTTCTTACCAGGCTGAAGTAGAAAAATGATTGGTTACTTTGCCCATAATAACGACCCATTCCACCCATTCGAATCGTATTTCTGACTTCAAGCTCTGTATTATTAGGAAAATTTTTAACCATACTCCAAAAGGAGCCCGATGGGTTGACCCCTTGCAGCCCAAAATAGCGTGCATACCATGTAGGAATCATTGTATTTGCGGCAGTTAGAAAGTAGGTGTTTAAATTTATAAGATACTTGTTCTCACCTTTACTAGCAGCAATGATCCTAAAACTATGTTTCAGTTTATCCAAGTAAGCTTTATTAACAGCCTCTGAAATAGGACTACCTTTCTTGGCAATGTGGTAGGTATCTCTCTCAAATAAAACTATAGATTTTCCTATCTTTTGAAAGTAAAGAGTTTGTTGTGAAAGTGTCCAATGGGGAAGCATTCTGCCACCAAAAGTTCCCTTACTCAAGCTAGTGTACATGAAGAAATCTTTTTTAAGCATTGCTTTAGGGACTTCCATGTAAACACTATTATCTTGGCGGTAAAGAGTAAAAAAGCCATCAATTTTTTCTGCCTTCTTAACTTTATCGCTTAACTTGGGATACTTCGGTGGTTCCTTTTTTGATGATTTAGCACCCCAAATAGGGTCTTGAAAAAAGATAAATAACAAAATCAATACGAGAAAATTGAAACGAGACATAAAGTTACTCCGCTCAGTGAAACCGTTAAATTATGACGGCCAGCATTAATCCCGCTGAAGCCATGAAAGTCATATCAAGTAAACCAACGACTGGGTTATCATGCTCCAGAAAATCTTGGTTAAAATTTCTATTGGTTAAAACATTTAAAATAGTGATAAAGATTTTTCTCAAACCAATCAAGAAAACAAAAATAAGAATTAGATAAATGTATGTACTTGCTTCTGAATTTAGAAAATGTTCTTCTTGGACAAAATGAAGAGTAAGCTGACTTTGCAGATGCAGTACTGCAAATATGAAGCCTACCAAACTCATTCCTACCCCTGCGTTATTATCTATAAACAGCTCATCCATTACCTTATGCTGACGGGTCATAAAAAGTATGTTATACAGAAAATATGCCAGTAGCGTAGTTAGCGAAACCACTGCCATATTAACAGCACCTTGAAGTTGGTAACCCTGAGTCCCAAGAAAGTCCGCCTGAAAAATCATGAAATAAATCGCAAGCATATAAGATATCGAAAATAAACTTGCCCCTAGATTATGCTGCCCAAAAATCTCATTGTTGTAACTGACAACTTCACCATGATTATCTAACTTTCCTTGAAATATCCAAGATATGAAAAGGGCAGCTAAATACCGTAGAGTGAAGAAAAAAATATTAGAAAATACAATTGTTAGTGCTATTGCTTCCAAGTCTCTGGAGTAATGGACTACCATCTCGCCATTTTCAGCCATTTTGGTAATGGAGTCTCCAGACATCGCAGAGACAGCAATTAAAAACTCCAGTAGAAAAAAAGCCCCGATTTCAAGACCTGCCGCCATATTTCGATCTTCAAATAAAGCTTTACTTAAACAATGACCTCTAGTAGCTAACTTGTCATAAATTAACCATCCTGAAAAATATACGGAAGCGAAAGCTACCAAAACGTAACCCATTCCATGGAGCAAATCTAACCATACTTGTTGATCCATTATTTACCCCACCTGAATCCACCACTTGATGAACGACTCGAGAACCAACCTCTACTACTACTTCGACTCTTAGATCGACCAAACCCAGTTCTTGATGACGACCGTGAACTGGTGGTACGTCCAAATCCTTTTCCACCAATATTCTTACGAATGTTTTTACTTGCAGAGAAGGATTTTTTACTCAGCATTTGACTGTTCTTCGAACGCTTAGGGATAGTACCTGATTGAGTAGTCATTCGCCCAAAACTAGACTTACCGCTTGAGTATTTACTAACTTTAGAAGTTCTAGTTCGATGTACATTCCTAACTGAATAGGGACTGTAGGATCCGCCGTACCAGCCATAGTAAGGACTTCCAAACCACATTGGTCGAAAAAAGAGATCTCTTACAATCATGTATGTGAATAAATTAGACGCAAAACTACTGCGATAATAATCGGAGCTAGAGTAAAAATGAGAGTTAGGACGTGATTCAAAATTCATACCTTTGAGCTTGCCAGATGCAATTTGTGGTACTGCAGTTACTGCAACTAACTCAATCGACTTATTAGCTCCAATATCTTCCCATGCAGAAGCATCACTCAGCTTTGGATATTTCTTAACCTGTGAAGGGTCGGGAACGCGAATAGAAAACGTCATGTGTTCATTATCACCCTCAGGAATTACTAAAATGGGATCTGTGGTTCCATCGCCATTGAGATCCACTGTGGAAATATCGCGAATACTTTGAGATAAATGCCTAACTACAAAAGTTTGTAGTTTGACCCCTTTCAATTTTTGCTCTGCTCCAGCTTTGTAAGCCTCTTTGACAACATCGGGTAATTTTGATGCATCTAAGTCTTTACTTAGGTCAATTTCCCCATATGAATTTACAATACCGGATACACCAACACCCACGCTCCCTGTATCATATCTTTGTCCGAACTGAGACATGCAGCCAAAGACAACCATCGTAAGGAAAAAAAGAACTAACCCGATTTTAACAAGAGCCCAATTAGCTTCGCTGTCGTGCATAACGTAACCCCTTTCATAAGAGCCAATTGTACCCGAACATTCAATAAATTCCAAAGTATCTACAAAACATCACAAAATAGGGTTCTATAGTGGTTTTGACCTTTGACACAAACTCACGAAAATGATAAGTAACAGAGTAACTATTTTATAATTGAATTAGGTGGTCAATTTAAACCACGATTACATAAAGGAAGGAATCAGGAATGAGTACTGCTGTAGCTGCCCAAGCATCCATTGGAGAGATGGGCTCAAAAGATTACAAAGTGGCGGACATCAATTTAGCCGAATGGGGTAGAAAAGAAATTAAATTAGCAGAACAGGAAATGCCAGGCTTGATGGCAATTCGGGAAAAATATAAAGACAGCAAACCGCTGAAGGGTGCCAATATTATTGGTTGTATCCACATGACAATTCAAACTGCTGTGTTAATTGAAACTCTCATTGATCTAGGTGCAAATGTTCGTTGGTCTTCTTGCAACATTTATTCGACGCAAGATCATGCGGCAGCTGCCATTGCAGCTGCAGGAATCCCCGTGTTCGCATGGAAGGGTGAAACCGAGGAAGAATATGATTGGTGTATCGATCAAACTTTGAAATGGGCTGATGATATGCAACCCAACATGGTGCTTGATGATGGTGGTGATGCCACGATCATGCTTCATGAAAAATATCCCGAATTATTAAAAAATATCCGTGGTATTACTGAAGAAACAACCACCGGTGTACATCGCCTTTATGAAATGCTACGAGAGGGAACTCTAAAAGTACCGGCAATCAACGTCAATGACTCGGTGACTAAATCCAAATTTGATAATTTGTACGGCTGCCGCGAATCTCTAGCAGATGGAATTAAGAGAGCTACTGATGCAATGGTTGCAGGGAAAGTAGTTGTAGTTGCTGGATATGGCGATGTTGGTAAGGGTTGCGCAGATGCCATGAAGGGTTTGGGTGCACGCGTAATCATCACAGAAATTGACCCTATTTGCGCACTACAGGCGGCTATGGAAGGTTATCAGGTAACAACCATGGAACAGGCTGCTCCACTAGCCGATATTTTCGTAACTGCTACTGGTTGTTCGGACGTAGTCACTGGTGAGCACATGATGTTAATGAAAGATAAGGCGATTCTATGTAACATCGGGCATTTTGATTCTGAAATTCAAATGGCTTGGCTACAGGACCACCAAGACGTTGTGGAAGAATCCATTAAACCACAAGTGGACCTATTCCACTTGCCTAATGGACGAGCAATATTAGTTCTAGCACGGGGAAGGCTAGTGAATCTTGGATGCGCTACTGGACATCCTTCCTTTGTAATGTCATGTAGTTTCAGTAATCAGGTTTTAGCCCAGATGGAACTTTTCAATTATCCAGAGAAGTATCCCTTGGGAGTCTACACATTACCTAAGCATTTGGATGAGGAAGTCGCGGCGCTTCACTTAGAGAAGTTGGGTATACAGTTAACCAAATTAACTGAGACTCAATCCAAGTACCTTGGCATTCCTGTAGATGGTCCTTACAAACCAGATCACTACAGATATTAATTGAAACTTAATTTGAGTCACCCGTCACTGGGTGGCTCTTTTTTTTACGAAAAGATTTTTCCCTGTAGCCAGACTTTGAGAAGCGCTCCCAAAACACCACAACCCAAAATAATTAGAGTATAGATCATAGCGGTTTCTAAGAAGTCTGAAGTTTTTGCCTCAGCAGGTCTCTTTGCTCTATTATCGGTACCATTTTTCTTTAGTTTCTGGCGCTTTAATTTAGTTTGTTTTGCCTCGTCTAAACAACTATTTAGCCAATGCTTAAAAGTTTTTTTAGCTCCTCCAAACTTATGATATTTTTTGAGAAAATCCATGACTTCCTCAATGTGAGCAGGCCGTTTCTCTCTATCTGGAGCCATCAAAATAAGACATAGCTCTTCCATGACCTTCGGATCAAATTTTCCCGATTTTGGAAGTTTCTTTTTTTTCTCAAGAACCTGTACAATGCTATCTCTAGAGGAAAATTTAATCGGTAATTTACTAAAAAACATTTGATAAGTAATTACACCGAGAGAGTATAAGTCGGAGCGCTGATCAAGGTCGTTCCAACGTCCTTCTATCTGTTCAGGAGCCATGTAATCTACCGTTCCCAAAACCGTTCCGGGAAGTGTTCTCTTGGTATCCATATCTCTTGCAACTCCGAAATCAATAAGCTTAATTTCTCCGGATGCAGTGATGAGAATATTTTCAGGCTTTAAATCTCGATGATAATAACCCTGTTGATGACATACCTGAAGTGCTACACACAACTCTCTAAGAATATAGAGTGCAACTTCCTCTGAAAATGGTGAGAATTTTTGAATCAAGTATTGTAGTTCAAAACCATTAACATATTCCAAAATAATTGCATGTAGAGATTTTTCTAGGATTAACTCACAAACTTTAACAATATTTCTAGACTTAACCTTACTAAGAATCTCAAATTCACTGGCGAATCGGTCACGCTTTTTTTTATCACGCAATAGTTCAGGATGAAGCACCTTCGCCACAAATGGCTTACCTTTGGAGTCTACAACCTTAAAAATGGATGCCATACCACCTTGTGCAATTGGCTTACCCTGAACTAGATATTCTCCGATCTGCTCAGGAAGTTGAGTTTGTATTTGTTGAGTTTTGGACATATTAATAAATAAGGAGGTATTGACGTTAAGACCTTACTTATTACAATCGACACAATATTTCTATCAAAAAAGAAAAAGTGTGTAATTAAAAACCATAGGAGATCAAATGCTAACATTAGTTGCTCGTCACATAATTATTATGCTTATCTCGCATTTACTTTTATTAAATCTTGTTAGTGCGCAACTCTCCTCCGAGTCCAATGATAAAAAAGAATGGACCTTCTTAATTTTTCTGAATGCAGACAATAATCTAGATCAATTCGGTGTAGGAGATGTAGAAGAGATGATGCAGGTTGGCAGTACTGATCAATTCAATATGGTAGTCCAATTCGACCGATCTGAAGGCGAACCCTGCAACCGATTATTCATAAATAAGGGAAGTTATGACATTGTCGAAGCAATGGGTGAATGTGATATGGGAAGTGCAGATGTTTTAACTGATTTTGTGGAATGGGGAGCACAGCATTATCCCGCAAAAAAATATGCAGTCGTGATCTGGAATCACGGTTCTGGTTGGAGCAAAAAACGAGGAAATACAATATTTAAAGGAATTTCCTATGACGATCAATCGGGGAATCACATTACAACAGCACAACTCACGCCTGCCGTCGCTAAAATGCAGCAAAGCCTAGGACAAAAAGTTGATATTTTAGCTTTCGATGCATGTCTCATGCAGATGCTTGAAGTTTCCTATGCTGTGAAAGATCACGTGGATATTATGTTAGCTTCTGAAGATATTGAGCCTGGTGAGGGTTGGGCATATTACGAATCAATGGCTCCAATTGCAGCTAATCCTGAAATGGGTCCCGCAGAGGTTGCTACCATGATTGTTGACACATATGACGAATCTTATGATGGGGGTAGTCAAGGAAATCGTGCTACTACACAATCTTGGGTACGAATGTCTAAGATTGATAATTTGATCAATGCATTGAACGAAGCTTCAGCTACTCTAAATGGTAATTTCATCCAAGAAACGAAGAAAGCGATTAGTAAAGTTCAAAAGTTTTACTATCGAAGCAATATAGATTTAATACATTTCTTAAAGATTTTAGAACAACAGATAGCAGCCAATACGGATACATCTCTTAGCGCTTTAAAATCACAACTATTAGATCAATTATCTTCAGCTAAAAATGCCGCTAATGATTTTGTTGGCCATTCAAAAGCGCACGGCTATAACAAAAAAAATAGTTATGGTACTGCGATATACTTCCCTAGCCGAGGTTATAGCTTCAGCCAAAAATATACCAATCTGGACTTTGCCAAAGCCAGTCAGTGGGATGAAATGCTTCAAGCATTTTATCAAGCAAGTAAAACTCGTCCAGAAGATTTAGGGCTGTGAATAAGTATCGCCAGTAACTTTTTGATCGAATCTAGCCTGATGAAGGAGAAATTCAATAACTTTGTGTTCCAATAGTTCAGATTCTACATCGTGTAGAATGTAATGAAACGAATCTTTGAGAGACACACGGTGAACATTTGAAGATAAATTCAGGACAGTATCAAGACTGGCTGAGTAACTAGCTACGTGATCTTTGATGGAATGACTCCAAAAAATTGGGCATTCCACTCTACCACCATTTACTACCTCATCTCGGAATTTAAGAAGTTCTACAACTGCTCTTAATGGAGAGTGCCGAAATCTAAATAAAGTTTGAACCCCTTTTAGGTTAGAGCAATCTAAGTTTTTATTCGGGATAAATATACCTGAAGGCCAATTTTCTATTGAAGACAATAACCACTCGCCCAATGAACCAAAAGGTGAAGCTAAAGCAAAGAACGGGGCTAACAATACAATACAACTCGGTTTACGTAATTGAGCTACTCTAATGGCAGTTAATCCACCTTTAGAAAATCCGACGATAAAAACTTTTTCATGTGTGGCAGACAGTTCATCATAAGCGCTGAGTGCTCTTTGCTCCCAATCCTGCCATCTAGAATTTTCAAATTCGTAAATAGATTTAACCGAACCCGTTAACATTGGTATACGGTAACTCCAACCATGTTCACGCCATTTTGAAAGCCACGGATTAAAAAGTTGCGGACATACACCAAATCCGTGAAGAGCCAAAATCCCAATTCGTCCTTGACCCTGATACTGAATCATATTCCAGTGATGCTGATGTTTGAGATTACGTAATTCGCGCTCTTCACATGAGGCACGAAATTTGATTCCTAAGCTGATGAACAAAAGAAGTAAAAATAATTCACTCATACAAGAAAAGTAAGCACATAATTCACACTATTCTTTCATTTTATGACGTGTTTTTTCTATTTGACTCAAAATATCAGATGGTACGTCGGACTGCTGTTCAATACGTCTGAATATGTTTTCTACAGACTCAAAATTGCCCTGCACAAAATGTAACATAGCTAAGTTACAGAGAATTTTTGGGTTATCTGGTCTTGATCTTAAAATTTTCATAAAACATTTTTCAGCCTCATCAAATTGACGTAATTCAGCATAGGCTCGAGCCAATAAATTCAAATTACGTAAAGTTTGATGTAAAGCGTTTGATTTTTTAAGAAGACTTATTACCTCTTTCCAAGTTTTATCGCGTGCCTTGTTTCGTGCTTCATGAAAAAATTTATCCGCCTGCTCTCGTTTAGAGTTGGTGACATATTC
>JAYZAC010000099.1:0-61602 GCA_036339875.1 bacterium
AAGCGATCGAACCGATGAGAGCAACCCCAGAACGACATACAACTAGCCAACACAATAAGGTGGATTACTTTACGATTTAACATGGTCCTCAGAGCACCCAAAATCACATAAATTGGATTAAATGACGAATTTTTGTCCATACTAAGCTAAGCTTAGCTAAAATTCAATATCAGAGATAAAAACATCCAGTTAAACATTAATAATACTTGCATTTAGGGCTTAAAAGCGTAAACATTAGGGTATGCCGACCAAGATGTTAATTGTTTATCTACTGATTTTTCTAACTCCCCTTGTAGCGTTAGTATACATAATTCTAGCTCTACCTTTTACCGAGTTACTCATGCCATATTCTGAGGTAGAATCTCAAGAACAATTACAAACGAAACTTTGAAACAATCCAGAGCTAAATTATTAGCCCAAAATTTACATTTCAACACCTGAGAGCTACTGTGTATAATTGGGCTCTGTATTTCCTTAGGGGGTGTTTGGATTCGACAGGATAGGAAAGTTGAGATTTGCAGTTCGAAGTTGATGGAATGGCTTCGTTAAAATTCCATCACAGCATAAATGCTGATGACGATTTATTAATGGCAGCTTAATTGTTCTTGCCATCGTCCAAAACTTGAATCACCGGGTCGAGTTCTAGGGCGCAATTTTACTGGTGTATAAACCTAGATAGGCTTCTAGTCTAGGTTCGAATTAATTAGGAGCTAAGCCCGGCTTGACTGGTCAGCAGGTTACCCTGGGTCTAAAACTAATAGCTGGCTATGACTGTAGACGATTTCAAGGGAACTATTACCTGGACGGGAGTTCGATTCTCCCCACCTCCAAAGGCAATCATGGATTTCGAAGAAAAAAAACGACTTCAAAACATTTATGACGCTGAAGTAACTCAGCGACTACTCAATCCCTCCGAATCCAAAGTTTATTCTGAGTTAACTCGCCAGAAACATCCGGATATTTCGCTCAACACTTTTGGATGCGTTGAACTACTGCCCTTCATTAAATTAGAATTCAAGAATCAAAAACCCATTGAAATTATGGACTTTGGCTGCGGAGCTGGTAGTGACCTTGCTTTATATCATCGAGAATTGCAAATTAGCCGAGCAGTGGGTATTGAAATTAGCAAAAAAATGCTTTCACAAGCTCTAACTTTATCTGAGCCAATTGAATGGATCAATGGGGATCATTTTGATCTGATGAAGCTTGACCAGAAATTCGACTGCATAACAAGTAATGCTGTTATTCATCTCATACGAAACAAATCCATAGTACTCAAAAATATTTTCTCAAAACTAAAAAAACAAGGAGTTTTGATTAGTGCTGAATTTGTCACTAGTAAGCCTCTGCCCCCAATCTTCATGGAACATTACAAAGAAAGTGATGGATTATTCTTGTTCGGTGGCTTAATAGATCGAACCAGTTACTTAAACTTACACTTTGAGGCCAATTTTGAAGAAGTTGAAATACTAAAAAGAATTAAATTTGATCCGAAACCACAAATTAAAAATCTTCTGCTGAATGCCCGCCCTAAAAATTATCAAGAAATGATGAAATCACTTGATGAGATTGCATTCGAAATTTTAGTTACACGCTCACAGAAGGAACTAGCATCAGAGCAAGTGGCTTACCAATGCGTAAAATGTGGTGCACTTCAAGTTGCCTCTAACAAATTTTATCGCTCATTAAACTGCCAAGTACATAAAAATCTCGTAAAATTAATGCATGAGACTCAATGGTCAAAATGCGAAAATTGCAAAACTGAGCAGTTCATTGCTCCGTTTCAGATCCATGAAATGCAAAACAAGAAAATGGCATTCTGCTTTCCCAGTAGTATGGAAAATGATAAGCACAAGATACAGCGCGATATTTTGGCTCCGTTCATGCAGCGTTTACCACATTACAAAATGCTTTTGTGCTTCTATCCTAATCAGCTCAATACTTTCCTCTACAGTTCATAGTCAAAAAAATAATCAGAATCAACGGTCTTTATTACCTACTTTTTACCCCGGAAATCCTCCCCTCAAAACTATTGATATAGAGTCTAGATCCATAAATCTACCATCTACAGGTACAATTCAGGTAGTTAGCTTCTTAAATAAGCATTCTGGTGATGCAATAAAACGCTGGGCAGAGCTTTTACCATTGAAAAAACTAAAGGGTAGTAAAGTCCAATTTACAAATATTATATTTCCGGGGGGATTATTTTTTATGATCCCAAAATCAAAGGCAATATCAAAAATTCGAAAGACTATTGTCAAAGAAATTACTCAATTTCAAAAGGATTGGCCTTTAGAAGAGAAAAAAAAATATAAAAATTTACAAATTCATTGGGTGGTCGATTTCAAGCGTAGGCTCTTCAAAGCTTATGATTTAAGCTCTCGAAACTCTTATTTATTCCTGATAAATGACAAAGGACAACTGCTTAAAAAATTAAGACAAGATGATCATAGTCAAGTGCATAGTTTCCTTAAACTTTTATTGAGAGAAATCGAAAGAACCTCAATGACTCAATAGTATTAATCTTGAGAAGTAAGCTGCAAGCATTGATTTTTCAACAATCAACCTTTACACTAGCGGCTTTCGAGCTTACAAAATCCGTCTGATTTGGCGTATTTTGGCTTCCCGCTTTCATTTGAATACCCTGATGGGTTAAGGTCAATTGTGAGGAGATCCCAATGACGGAAACTAACACAAATACTAGCGACTACAAAAAAGATATCGTTGATATCATGATGGAGAGTCAAGAATATCGTTCGTTAATCTTTCATATCGCCTCGATTACACCGGAAGAAAGACTAAAACTTGACCGACCTGCACTACTCGAGAGGAGCTGGGATGCTCTAATCTCTGGGAATAATGCGGATTACGCTGTACTCAACTACTATGTGAGAAAAGGTCTTCTAAAGTAGGAGTGACTATGAATATCGCCCAGAGATCTATAGATCTTATTGGAAATACCCCGATTCAAGTCTTAAATAATATTCGCGAAGACTCAGAGGGTCAGATTTGGGGTAAACTTGAATATCTAGGGCCGGGGTCATCAATCAAAGATCGCATAGCTAAATATATGGTTGAGAAAGCTGAAGATTCAGGGGAACTAAAATTTGGTTTTACAATTATAGAAGCAACCGCGGGTAATACCGGAGTCGGATTAGCCCTTGTTGCGGCGGCAAAAGGATATAATTTCATTTGTATTATGCCCCAAAAATTCTCTTTAGAAAAACAGCAATTGATTGAATTTATGGGAGGTAAGGTCTTAAGAACGCCAACAGAAGACGGTATGAAAGGTGCGATAGAAAAAGCAGTTCAAATTCGTAAAGAAATTGGAAAAGCATGGATTGCTAATCAATTTTCTAACACAGATAATCCACTTTGCCATTATCAGACAACTGGTCGCGAAATATGGGAGCAAACAAAAGGTAAAGTTACTCATATAGCACTAGGTGCTGGCACAGGGGGCACTTTTTCTGGAGTTAGTAAGTATCTCAAAGAGAGAAATCCAAACGTACAGTGCTATGTGGTGGAACCCCAAGGATCTATTCTTGGAGGAGGGGAATACAAAGAATATTGGGTAGAAGGAATCGGTAATAGTTTCTTTCCGGATACACTCGATATGAGTCTAGCTGACGGTATATTATCAATTCCATGTGCTGAATCGAAAGCAATGGTTAGAACTTTGGCTGAAAAGGAACAAATTCTCGCTGGTGGCTCAACAGGTGCTAATGTGGTAGCGGCTAAACAATTGGCTCGTAAAGGCGGGCCAGAATCAATCGTTGTAACTGTAATATGTGATCGTATGGAACGCTACATGAGCAAGGGAATCATGGAGTCATGAGAAAATTAGCAACTCAAGTAATTCATGAAGGCTACAAACCTGAACCATTGGCTGGGTGTGTTGCACCTCCGATATATATGTCTACTACATATGCTCAGAAAAATGTTGGAGAGCATAATGGTTATGAGTATGCTCGCAGTAATAATCCAACACGAGAAATGCTTGAAAAAAATATTTCTGCTCTTGAGGGAGCTGTAGGTGCTACAGCTTATTCAACGGGTATGGCAGCGATCTCATGCCTGCTTCTGAATCTTGGTCAAAACAGTCATGTTCTAGCCTCAGCAAACGTTTACGGCGGTACATATAGAGTATTCCAAAAAATATTTACTAATTTGGGTCTCGAATTTGATTTCGTACCGAGTGCATCTGCGCAAGAAATGAAACCTTACTTTAAGGAAAATACTAAACTTGTATTTATAGAAACTCCAACTAATCCATTGATGGAAATTAGCCCGATACAGGATATCTGCGATTTAGCGCATGAGAATGGTGCGAAAGTTTGCGTTGATAATACTTTTCTTACCCCCATTTTACAGAGACCAATTAACCATGGAGCAGATTACGTAATCCATTCTGCAACCAAATACTTAGGTGGACATTCTGACGTTTTAGGCGGCATACTATGCTGTGCTGACGGAAAAGACCATGAACAAAATAAGTTCAGCCAAAAATCCGTTGGAGCCGTTCTATCGCCATTTGATTCTTGGTTAATCTTGCGAGGAATAAAAACCTTAGCACTGCGTATGAAAGCACATCAAAATAATGCTACGAAAGTGGCCCAATTCATGCAAGAACATAGCCTGATTAGAAAGGTATATTATCCGGGTCTTGAGGATCACAAGGGTTATGATATAAATGCTTCACAAACTGATGGCCCTGGGGGAATGCTAGCTTTCGAATTGTCAAATCCTGACAAGGTAGATGAGTTTTTAGCATCACTAGATGTGTTTACTCTTGCAGAAAGCTTGGGGGCTGTTGAATCACTAGTTTGTGTTCCCGCAAAAATGACTCATGCCTCAATTCCTAGGGAAGAAAGAAGAAAAGTGGGTATTGAAGACTCCCTGATTCGACTCTCGATAGGGATTGAAGATGCCGATGACCTCTTAGAAGACCTCGATCGGGCACTACACAAAATAAGTACTTAAGGAGTAATGATGTCGGAAAACGAAGTAAGTAAGCAAGAAAACGAAGATCTTAGCCTTCTAGAAAAAAGCCTGAAATCTAGACGAATACTTTTGAGTGAAGACGTTAATTCAAAATCTGCTAAGAAGGTTATCGATCGGCTTTTTTTATTGGAAACTGAGAATTCAGATAAACCGATTTACTTTTTCATTAATTCTCCAGGTGGAGAGGTCAATTCTGGCTTGGCAATTTATGATGTAATGGAATTCATTAAATGTCCTGTTTATACAATTGGATGTGGTCTCGTAGCATCAATTGCTGCAATTATTCACCTGCAGCCCCAAAAAGAAATGCGCCTATCACTTCCTCATGCCGAATACTTACTTCATCAGCCCTTGGGACAAATGCAAGGTAGTGCAAGTGAGCTAGAAATTCATGCGAAACAAATTCTTAAAACAAGAGCAGAACTAAACAGTCTAATTTCAGATAAAACCGGACATAAGTTAGATGTTGTGGCCGAAAACACGAAACGCGATTTCTGGATGGATGCCCGAGAAAGTTTAGAATGGGGATTGGTCGGTAAAATTGTGCGCAGTAGTACGGAGCTACCTGAATAATTATTACCACTGAAGATTTACCCTTCTAGGGCATCTTCCTTAATTCGAATCTGCTCTTCTAATTCGAGAAGTCGCTTTTCAGCCTTGGCAGTGCCCTTTTGTATCTTCCCCCTAATATCAGGGGGAAACTCTTCACCACTCAACATCTCTTCGCTTAATTCTTTGAATTTGCGTAGTACTTTCAATTTATCCTGATCTGAATCGGCCCTCTCTAATTTTTCTTTGAGTTTCATACCCATTTTTATAACTTCACGAGCCTTCTGAATTTGCCTTTCATTCAGGTCTTTTTGATATTTCTCTAAAAAAGAGTCCAAAACATCTTCGTTTAAATCTAGTGCCGCAAATTTATCAAGTTCACTCGATGCTTCTACTGGTGCAATTTTTTCTATCTTCGTTTCTAAACGCAAAGCATAAAAAATTAGAGCATGCGAATCTGCAAATAGAATTGCTTTTTCTTTAGCTTTTCTCGCATCCGAATACCACTTTTGGACGAAATTTAGATAACCCCATTGATAATAACTCCAGAAAGTCTTTTCTTCCTCGAGACGTTTTGCGAAGCTTTGCATTGCAGTAACTAAATAATAAATTTTTCTACGGGCCTTCTCTACACCGGAAGGAAGCTTTACCTCATTTTTCAAATCAATTTCTGGGTACAACTTAAACACCTGAAAAACAAGATCTGCCCGCTCATCGGTAGCGTCCTTTATTGCATGCATTCTAGAAGCTAATTCTAATGCCTTATCTTGACATCTAACAACGTAGCCTTTCGCTGATTGTATAAATTCATTATCCTCCGTACCGTCAACTTCTAACAAATAATTCAAATGGTCTACAGCCCTAGCATACTCGCCTAACTCAAAGAGAACTTTACCCATTTTATAGTGATATTCTAATGGTTCTGTATCGTCATCTAGAAGAAACTCCAATGCCGGTTTTGCAGCGGCCCAATTGGCAACATTCAAATGATCATCTGCATAACTCAAGATCTCTTCAATCTCCATCTCATCGAAATCTATGACCTCAGCTTTAGATTCGTTAGGTTGTGTCGTTGAAGAGGCAACATGAATCTCTAATTCATTTTGTACATTTTTTTCCAAGAACTGAGAACTATTATCAATTGGCTCATTATCGCTGTTTTTCTTGGTACATCCAAAAAACATCAAAAAGCTAGCTAGCCCAATTAAGCAAATTAGAAAATTTTTGATAAAAAAATTCAATGTAGAATCTTCCCTGCCATTATCTTAGTCAAAACACGGTACTTCGAGTGAGTCCGAAAAACATAACGTAGGCCTGCCTCAGAAGAATTCCAGCCATTACCATACTGACTAAAATAATTAATAATTCAACTTCTTCAGGAAATTCGTCATTCGAACTAAGCTCCTCAAAATCCTCGCACTTATAAAATTTTAACCAAATGATTCGTATGACAGAGCCCATCAATAAAGTTAACCCCAAAATTAAATATAAATATTTCCAAGAAAATTCCATAAGATTTATTAAGACTAATACTGAACCAGTCTAGCATAACTAATAACACTATTACTGAGTAATTCCAAGGCAAGCTATCATCAGTACTTAGACAAATAGTCATACATTTTATCTTTAATACTTATACTTTTTGTGCTAAATTCCGATATAAACTGCGCTGAATGCTGCGGATTTTTCATTGCTCTCAGCACCGAGTATCAGTAAAAAATAACATAGGGATATTAGAATAGGGATTAGCATAAAGATACTATAATTCAAATTTCCTACCCGAATTGAGAAGCATATGAGCGACAAATTATTGCAGGAAATCAAAGACCATCTAAAGCGGATAGAACAGGTCACCAATTCTTATATGGGGCAAATGCAACAAAAAGTTGCAGAGCAGGAGACTCGTCAGCTTCAAACGTCCCTAGAGGTATTGTCCGAGCAAGATCGGCTGGAACGAGCTGATCTATTTTTCAATCGTGCAGAGCAATTCTATTTTCAGGGAAAAATGGCAGAAGCCGCTAATGAATATCGTAAAGTTGTTCTGGCAGATCCTAAACATCTTCCAGCTTCCTACAAACTTGCTAACTTATGTTCGATGCGAAGGGAATTTGATGAGGCAATAATCAACTATAGAGAATGCCTTAAAATTGACCCTACTTTCTACGAAGCACAACAAAGACTGTTGATTCAATATGTATACATGTATGAGGATTACTCTGGTCGAAAAGATATGCTGGAACGTATTGTGCAGCGCCTTGAAAATCGAACCTCCGATGGAGATACCTCCCCATTAGATTTATATTCAGCAGCACTTAGTTACCTCTTAATGGAAAGTAGCCACAGTTTGGAAGTGCGACTTGAAAAAGCTGACCATCATTTAAATACTTTGATTAACTCTTCTCCACAAGATCCTCATTACTTATGGGCAAAAAAACTTGCTGTATTGCATTATGAAAAAGATAAATTACCCAAGAAAAGCTTCAAGGAAGCGCTGAAATATTGTGATCAAGCCTTAAAACTGAATAAACACACTGACCAAGCTCTTTATGAAATTGGTGAAGTTTATGAACTTGAACATCGAATTCATGGAACCAAAGTGGCTTTATCAAAAGCAGAGGACTATTATCAAAAAGCACTTGAGCACAACAAATATCACCTACCATCTCTAGTTAGACTCGCTAGTATTTTTGAAGAACGTTTTGCTTATGATGAAGCTCTTGGTTGTTTGAAAGTGGTCGTAAGTCAAGACCCATTTCATGCTCAAGCACTATGGAAACTTAGCAATATATACCATTTTACTCGTTTTCTAGATCAAGCTATTGATGGGTATAGTCAACTTGCCACAATAAGCCACTCTTTCGGCTACAACCCCTACTTGAGCTTAATTTCTCTTCATGAACCTGAAAACCTACATGAACTACAAATTTATCAAAATCTTGCACGGTCATACGAAAGCTCTCATAAGCTAGATGAAGCTATAAACGAATATCGAAAAATTCTAGATCATCAGAAAGATCATATCTTAGCTGGTGAAAAACTTATTGATTTACATACGGTGAAGTTTCGTAATCAGGAAAATGCTACTGAAGCATTCGATCAGCTAATCAAACAATACAAGAATGCTGCTTTTCTGGAGCCTAATAATGCGATTCTATCTTACCTTCTTGGCTACGCCTACTTTAAATTTAGCAATTTCTATTCATATCATGAGGAGTTATTAGCGCGAGCAATTCAACAAATGGAAAAAGCCTTGAGAATTGATGAAAATCTTAAAGAGGCCTATTTTTCATTGAAAGATATATATTTATCTAGCGACCTCAGGCATACAGAGTCTGACTCTCTCGATAAAGCACTTAATTTCTGCCGAAAAGCTCTAAGTAGATTTCCTGAGATTGCTTTGTGCCATTATCACCATGGAGAAATTCTTGATAATCAGGGGCTCTATGAAGAATCAATCGAAAGCTTTGAACAGGCAATTAAACTTGATCCCGCTCTAATGCCTGCTTATTCACAATTGGCAAAAATCCATCATCGTCAAGGCAACTTATCAGAAGCAATTAAAACATGTGATGCCATTCTTCAAAGACTGCCTAACGATGCATGGGCACACTTTGAAAAAGGCCAAATACATTATTTAGACGGTGATAGCCAAAAAGCACTTCAAGAATTAACACAGGCAATTGAATTAGATCCTACTTTCATTAAAAGTTACAGTTTAATAGGGCAGATCTATTTCGAAAATGAAAACCATGAGAAAGCTTTAGTTCAGTACCTAAAAATTCTAGACTACGATAATCGTAACGCAATCGCTCTACTACGCTCAGGACTGTTACAAAATTTACTATCTAAACCTCTTGAAGCAAGAAAACATCTTGAACTTCTTCTTAAAATCGAGCCCGATGATACACGTGCAATTCTGGAAATAGGTCACACTTACTATGCTCGAGAAGAATGGGCCGTTGCAAAGGAACGCTACAGAGAGGTATTACAACATGAACCAGATAATCAGGTTGCTCGCTTTAACTTATCTAAAATATTTGAAACATTGAATGAATTAGATTCTCAAGAACAAGAACTTCGGGAATTAATTAATATTGCTCCCAAGCACTTAAAAGCTCTACTCGACTTAGGAAATCTGTATCTGGTGAGAGATCGAATTTATGAAGCTGAAGAAATATACAAGCAAGCCCTAAATTCCTATCCAGAATCATTGGATGCTCTATTTGAATTAGCTAAGATCTATGAGCAACAAAATCTGATTGAAAATATGAATGAGGTTTTACATCGAATTCTAGAAATAGATACCGAAAATTATCAAGCCACATACCTTTTAGCCAAAGGCTATGAACGCAAAAAACAATTTGATAAAGCACTTTTACATTACCAAAATGCCCATAAAATAAATCCTGAGGACGTAGACATACTATATGCACTCGGTAATCTGCATTTCGAACAAAATAAGCTGACAGAGGCTGAAAACTATTTTTCTAACTGTCTTGAGCGACAATTTAATCACGCTGCATCACATCAGAAAATGGGACAAATTAAACACAAATTGAATCAATTCAAAGAGGCTATAAGCTACTTTAAGCGCGCATCAGAAAAAAATCCTAAAAATGGCGAAATCTTTTACATGTTGGGTGAATCTTATTCTGAATTAGGCCAACTTGAAAGAGCAAAAGAAAACTTTTACGAAGCTCTGGACATCCTTCCCAATCATCTCAATACTAATAGTGCACTGGGAAGATTATTTATAAAGGAGCAAAACTTTACCAGGGCATGCGACTATCTTAAGAATGCATCTAAACTGGCCCCCCATGATACTGAGCTACACATAATACTCGGGAATTGCTACAACGAGTTAGACCGTCTGAACGATGCCATAGATCAATACAATAAAGCACTAGAGCAAGAGCCAAAAAACGCCACCATACACGTGGCTATTGGGCTGACCCACAAAAAAGAGGGTAATTTGGACCTTGCAATTCAAAAACTTAAAAAAGCTCACGAATTAGACCCTAGTCGACCTGAAGTCTACTATGAACTGGGCAAAATTTATATTAATAAGGGTCGCCTTGATATGGCTGTAGACCAATTTCAAGAAGCTGTCGCATATCAGAAAGGTAATGCTGAATATCACTATCAACTTGGTAAAGCATATCTAAGTCAGGGAGCAATTACCGATGCAGTCGATGAATTCAAAGAATCAATTAGCTTAGATCCTTCACATATCGCTGCTACGCTCGAATTAGGGCATTACTTCGGTGGATCCAAACTATATGACAAAGCAATAGCTAAATTCAAACGAATAATCGATATGCAACCCGACCATCCAGCAGCTAATTTAGAGTTAGGTAAATTATATCTAGCAAGCGAAGATTATTCTTCTGCGAATGCGCAATTCAAAAACTGCCTCCCTCTAATTCCGGGAAGCGGCGACCTTTTTTACAACTTAGGTTTAACCTTCTTTAAAACTTCTCAACCAGAGTCAGCATTAGACTATTTCAAAAAAGCAATAGAAATGGATCCTGATTTGGCAGAAGCCCACTATTACTGCGCAAAGATCTATCAGAATAAAGGACAAATAGAAGCAACTATTAATCAACTTGAACAAGCTCTTTCCATAGATGATGAAAATGCTTCATACCATAGATATTTAGCCGAATGCTTTGATCAAAAAAATGACACTAATCATGCTATAGATCACTATGAAAAAGCACTGCAATTCGACCCAAACCTTCTAGATGTTATATACAGACTCGGTAATAAATATAAATTGGTAGACAATCATATTGCAATAATCCGTTTGTACGAACAAGCAATCAAAAAAGTACCTACAAACTCTCTATATTTTTTCGAATTAGGAGAAGCTTACCGAGTAGAAAATAAACTTGAAAAAGCCATTAAATCATATTCAAAGGCACTGAGATTAAATCCCGAATTTATCGAAGCTATTTACTCGCTTGGAGGAATCTATGAATCTCGTAATCAGTTCGATAGATTAATACAACTTTACGAGGAAGCTATTACAACATACCCCACGAATGTGAAGGCTCATTTCGAATTGGGCAAAGCTCATGCCGCTACGGAACAACATAAAAAAGCTATTAAAATATTTAGGAAAGTCGTTCAGCTGGATTCTCAGCATGCAGAAGTCTTTCTACACCTTGGAGATATACTCTTTACTACCAACAATTTGGATCAAGCTCAAAAGTCATTTGAAAGAGCCTGTAGAATAACACCGAATTCGGCAGAGGCGCATTATAAACTTGGAAAAGTTTATGAAGCTAAAGATTACAATGATGATGCTACCAAAGAATATGAACTCGCAAAGAAGTTACAAGGAAGTAATGCAGAAATTTATTTCAAGCTCGGGATGTCTGCACTCAGAAAAACTAGCTATCAAGAGGCTCTAGACGAATTTCAAAAAGCCTTAGAAATCGATTCAAATGATTCAGAAACTTATTATCAAATGGGAATCTGCCACCTAAATTTGGGAGCATTCCCTGCAGGCATAGATAACTTCAAAAAAGCACTTCAAATTAATGATGAAATGTTATCTGCTACCTTCTACCTTGCTAGAACCTATTACTTAAATCGCAATTATGAAGAAGCTCTGGAAAGAGCTGAATCACTACGAGAAAACCAACGTTGGGCTCGAGAAACTGAAATTTTGATTGGAGATATACAGCTTGCACTCGAAAATTCACAGGAAGCGGTAAAGGCTTACCAGAATGCTCACCAATTAGATGATAATAATCTAGAAGTCCTGACCAAACTGAGTAAAGTCTACGAACAAGAAGAGCAGTGGCAAATGGCAATGGATACGTACCTTCAACTTCTTGAAAAGCAACCAGAAAATACTGAGCTCAATTCCATGATTGGACAGTTGGCATGCAAAGCGGAGCAATTTGATAAGGCTATTGAACATTATCAAGCTGCTCATAGTAGAGAACCTGATAATCTCAATTATGCAATGAGTTTGGCAGAAGTTTACGGTCAGGTGAAGCACTTTGAACAGAGTAAACGTATCTATGAGGATCTGGTGCAAAACTTCCCTAATAATGTAACGATTCGTATTCGGTTAGGAGAAGCCTATAAGTCGCTCGATATGGAATTTGAAGCTATAACTCAATTTCGAGAGGCCTACAAATTATCACCTAGTAACATGGATGTACTATTTGTTTTAGGTACAGATTATCTTAAAAAAGGTATTTTAGACAAAGCTCTAGAGCATTTCGAAGCCATACTCCAGCAAGTCCCTGATGATGTTCAAACTTTAATGAATGTAGGATTAATAAATCTTGAGAAAAATCTTTTTGAACAAGCTATTGGATCTTTCTCTCGAATTTTGGAGAGTGAATCACAGAATAGGGATGCACTAGAACATCTCGAACAAATCTATGAGAAACAGGAAAATTATACTGATCAAATTCACGCTCTGATTAAGTTAGAAGAAATCGATCCATTTAATTTAAACTATCTCCTAAAAATTGCTATCTGCTACTTCAAGCTACTGAACTATGGTAAAACCGAAGAATATGCGTTAAAGCTATTAAAAATTGAAAGTAATCACCAAGAAGCTCTGAATCTCGCATGCGATGTCTATATGCGTCAACAGAATTACCCATCTGCTATTGAGTTACTTGAGTTGAATCTAAAGATGAATCCTGAGGAAATAAAACTTTACTTGGATTTGTTTAAGGCTTGCTTTCAACAAAATGAAACGGAAAAAGCAGGTCGGTACATCGTTCAAGCCCTATCCATGGAGAATGAAAATATCGAAGTTCTCCAAACCGCATTGTTCTATTACAAAGAAATTGGCAATCTCAATAAACAAACCGAGGTCTGTAATACATTACTTTCGCTTAATCCAGATGATCATGAATTTAAGCGACAAATGGTACAACTTCTCATGGAACAACAAATGTATAAGGAAGCAATGAACTTGCTAACTGATCTCTTAACACATACACCTAACGATTCTGGCTTACTTGTATCTCAAGCCAAAATCCAGACATTGCAAGGATTGCCCTCAAAAGCTGTGATTACTCTTCAGCAGGTTTTAGCAATCGATGAAAACAATTCAATGGCTCACTTCGAATTAGGGCGTACTTACCATACTCAAAAAGAGTGGAATAAGGCAATTCTTGAGTTCAAGAAGGCAGTGAATCTTGGAATAAATGATCCCAAGGCCTATATAGAATTAGGCGAAATATATGCAGCTAAAGGATTTTTTGATACAGCATTGGAGGTCTATCAAAAAGCTATCGCCCTTGATAGGGAAAATATTCAAATAAACATGGAAATCGCTGAGATTTATTTTAAGCTTAATATGCCAGAAAAAGCACTCGAGGAATATGAAAGTCTTCAAGAAAAGCAGCCCAGTAATATTAAGATGAATACTCGATTAGCACAGGTTTATCAGACAAACCGTATGTTTAATCAAAGTTTAGAGCTTTTAAACCGCCTTCTTGAAGAGCAACCTCAAAATACTACAATCCTCTATGAAATAGGTAAAACATATTTGTATTTGGATAATAGAGAAGAGTCACACAACTACTTTTCAAAGGTTCTGGAATTAGACCCTGGCCATACAATGGCTCAAGTAGAAATCAGCGTACTTGATGCTCATTTAAACCCACAAAAGACTATTCAAACACTGCGAAGAATGATAGATCAGTCTCCGATTAAAGATACATTCGTTTATCTATCACGTGTATTTATTGAAAACAATATGATTGATGATGCTGTCGCAGAATTCAAGGTTCTGGCTAAAAGATACCCTGATTCAGCGCCTACTTGGGCCGAATTAGGAAAACTATATACAGTATTGAGCAAAACATATGAAGATCCCAAAATACGTCAAAATGGCATCGAAGCACTAGAAAAGGCTATACAACTTGACGAAAATTATCCGCCTGCGTACTTTTATCTGGGAGAGAGTTTCCATTTGAGTGGTGAACTAGAAGTTGCGCTTTCAAAATTGCGCCTTGCGTACCAATTAGATCCTCAAAATCTAGAAATTAAAGAATATTTAACGGCAGTGGAAACTCAAAAGACTACGATTGAAGTAGCGGCCAAGCTCGAAGAAGCAAAAACTTATTTATCTCGTGGAATGGATCAAAATGCAATTATTGAATATGAGGCAATATTAGAATTAGATCCATTTAATTGTGAAGCTAATTTTGATTTAGCAAGTATTTATATCAAGCAAGAAAATCTTGGATTGTCTAAAAAGTATTTGCAGAACTCCGTCGAACGAAATCCTGATTTCATAAAAGGTTTTCAAGATTTGGCTAAAATCAACAGACAAGAGGGTAATCTTTATGAAGCAGAGATAAATTTACACAGGATTTTGGAGCTAAATGGAAATGATTTTGATTCTAATCTACTGATGGGTGAAGTTTTAACAGAATCTGACGAAATTAGTGAAGCCGCAATCTACCTCCAAAAAGCAATTGAGATTAATCCCACCTCTCCTAAACCCTATTTTCAACTAGGTAAAATGTTCTTAAAAATTGGAGAGACTCAACAAGCTAAAGAGTTCTATGAAAAATGTTATAAACTTGACAGTTCTATAACCGAAGTAAATGAATTCTTCGTTCAATTAGATCAGAAAGAAACCGCGGAAAAATTAGAGCGACTGATTAATCAAGCTAGAGAAGCGGAAGAGATAGAAGAACTTGAACAAGCTAAATCGTATTACGAAGATATTCTGAGCTTACAGCCTGGTCACTTCTTTGCCAGATATAAAAGCGGTGAACTCAATGAAACAATGGGCCGAATGAGTGAAGCTGCTTTTGATTATCAACAAGCTTATAATAACTATTCAGACCACAAAATGGAATTCCCTAAACTACCTGTAAAACTCGGAGTGATATTAGCCAATTTACAAAAAATCACAGAAGCTATTCCTGTTCTGGAAGAAGCAGTCTCAATAGAACCATCGAATCAAGAATTATATCTACTATTAATTCAGCAGTATAAAGAATATTTCCTCACTACGGGACAAGAAGAATTTGAAGGCATAACTCCTCTTGCTCTTTTGCAACGAATTGAAAGCCAGACGCTAAACAATCCTCTAAGTATAATTTCGTGGCTTGGTCTTGGGTATGCCTACCGCATAAACCTACTTGGCGAGCTCGAATTGGAGGAGAGTACTCAAAAAGGAATCGACGCATATAATAAAGCGCTAGAAATTGATCCAACTAATGAACATTTACTTTATAACCTCGGTTTACTCAATCACTTCGCCGGTAAAATTGCCAAGGCTAAAGAATATTTAAAGAATTTACTACAATTAAATCCTGAACATATTCGCTCCTGCCAAAAGTTGGCACAAATCTATATAGATGGAAAAGAATATGATGAAGCAGCTCAAATTCTAAGAAAGTTAATTAATTTAGAGCCTGAAAATGGAATTCACCGAATCGAATTAATCGATTTATTTAAACTTGCCTGTGAAACTGATGATAATAAGCAGCAATTATTTGATAATTACCTTGATGAGTTTGCGACTGCTGTAAAAGCTAACGATCAAAGTGTCATGGCGCATTTTGATTATGGTTATGCAATATTAACCTTAACTTCAAGTTTTTCCTTATCCGAAGAGGAACTCTCTTTATCAATCAGTGAATTCAAGAGGGCTATATCAGTAGCACCAACAAATCCATGGGGCTACTGGGGACTAAAGAGAGTTTATAACAAGGAATCTATATCCGGAAGACATCGGTATCAAGAAGCAATTGAGATCTGCAGGAAAGCGCTCGAATTTAATCAAACTAGCCAAGCCTATTGCGAACTAGGTAACGCCTTAAATGAAGATTATGAAACCAATCGTAAAACTGAGGCTCTTGAAAACTATAAGAAAGCATTATTAATCGAACCAGACTTCATTGAGGTATACTTTAAAATAGCGTCTATCTCTAGAATACGTAATAATTATGAAGAAGCTATGCAATTTTATCGTCGCGTGATTGAATTGGATCCAACCACAAGCTTTGCAAAAGACGCTAAACGGTCATTGGTACATATTGAAAAATCCAAGGCCGAATTGGCCTAAGGATAACAATATGAATCACAAAGTACACTTAGCACATTTAGGTTGTGCGAAGAACATGGTGGACTCGGAAATATTTCTAGCCCATTTTGATCGCTTAGGTTTTTCACAAACAGAAAACCCAAACGATGCAGATTTAGTTCTTGTTAATACATGTGGTTTTATTACGGCAGCGAAAGAACAATCAATCGACACAATTTTCGAACATGTAGAGGCTAAAAATAGAAGAGTCGTAGTTGCGGGATGCCTTTATCAAAGGTATGCAAATCTTCCAGAGCAAATGCCTGAAGTAGATGGATGGCTAAGAACAAACAATTATAAAGATGTGCGAACACTCATCCAAAAACTAGGATTCAACACCGATGGTTTTACTAGTACAGCTAACCAGTATGAGCGCGTACTATTAGAAAAGAACTCCCATGCCTACCTAAGAATTTCAGAGGGCTGTAATAAGAACTGTTCGTTCTGCTCAATACCCGGATTTAAAGGCAGAATGGTTAGCCGTACAATCGAATCACTAGTCGAAGAAGCACAAACCTTAATAGATAATGGTATCAAAGAACTGAACATAGTTTCTCAGGATACATGCAATTATGGAGTAGATATTTACGGAGCCGGAAAAGGTGGCAAACACTTCCGAACACTACTAGAGAAGTTAACTGAACTGGATATCGAAAGAGTGCGCTTACTATATCTTTACCCACTATGGCTGGATCATAATTTTTACGAATTTATGGCAGAGAATCCCAAGATTTGTAACTACATAGATATGCCATTGCAGCACGCCTCTCAAAAAGTACTCAAAAGCATGAAAAGGCCTGGTAATGGAGACCGTTATCTCGAAGAAATATCGAAGATAAGAACGATAATGCCGGACGTAAGTATGAGAACCACTCTGATAGTGGGTTTTCCTGGGGAAACTGAAGCTGACTTCCAAGAATTAAATGATTTCGTTCGAGAAGCAAACTTTGAATGGCTGGGGGCATTTCCTTACTACCGTGAAGAAAATACTACGGCTTTCAATTTAAATGAACAGGTTCACCACAAAACAAAATATCGCAGACAAAGGCAAATACTTAATACTTATCATCAAATGCGTCAAAACCTACCTAGTCGAATTGGGCAAACACATCGGGTAATTCTAGAGGAGAAGATCGATAATATATGGCTAGCTCGAACTTACTTCCAAGCCCCCGAGGTGGATGGAGTAGTATATGTGA
This sequence comes from bacterium, assembly GCA_036339875.1. GTDB lineage: Bacteria > Muiribacteriota > UBA6191 > UBA6191 > UBA6191 > JAYZAC01. Next base: position 17,836 of record JAYZAC010000099.1, read on the forward strand.
AAAATCATGATGGATACACCGGTGAATTACTAGACGTAACCATCACTAACGAACTTGATTTCGACCTAGAAGCAGATCCAAAAGTATAAGCACATTACAACTGGAACAGATCCGAACAGTACATGAAGGCCTCGTTAAATCTAATTTACGACAACCAAATCTATTCATTCATAAGGTGTTTATAATGACAGAATCATCAAATAAATCCGACAAAAATCTACTTTCTGATCTCGAACAAAACCTTGAAGATAATCTGTATTCAAAATCTAATCAGGAGGAAGAGTTCTATCCTCCAAATTTGAGTCCCGAGGAATTTCAAAAGCTCTGGAATGAAAAGAAATTTGATGCCGTTGATGATAAGAAACACCCTACATACATGGATCACGAAGAAGCGCACAAAACCGAGTCAGAGCACTCACAAACATCCTGTATTGATGAACTTACAATCGACCAAAGTAAATTGATAAAAATACTTCAGCAATCTATCAACGAAATCAACTCCAATAAACAAAACGAATTGAGCGAACACACTAGAAGGGGATCCATAGAAAATTCTAAAGAACCTGTAGTAAGGGTAATTCGAATACCATTATCAAAACATATGGAAGATCAACTAATAACAATCAGAAGACTACTAAACAAACACAATCAAGCCAATAAACCAAGAGAGGTAATTGACGATTATCAAGTACTTCTTGCTTTACTACATTGGGCTTCAAAACAATTAAATGAGGACATATCGAATCCGCAGGAAGTTGAGAGACCTAGTCCACAAAACAAACAACTAGGAGAAAGTTAGTTCGAACTGTTCCACCTGCGAAACAACTAACATCGACATCAATTCAATCTGTTTTGTATAAAAACAAACAATTTCTTAAAATGTTTTTTCACCGATACAAGCAGTCTCTAGCCATGTCAGAATATGTACGTTTTAGCTTGTTTGAAACAAGTTAATCTGATAAATTCGAATTGTCAAAATTAAAGCAAGAAACCTACAGCTTTGGATAACTAAATCCACAGGAGAATGAGTCAGTGTACGTAGAAGACGAATCAATTTATAATTCAAAACGATTAAAGCTAGATGAGATATCGGAACAGTTCGAGGTCGGAATCAATTCATTGAGATATCATATTAAAAAGCTCAAACCACTGTTTTTAGATGTTTCCAGAGACCGCTATAATCGCTTTCTATTTACACCCTCGCAGGTCGATAGATTACTTTTTATTCACAGACTTAAAGGGCAAGGATACCCTTATGAAAAAATTAAAGAACAATTTAGTACTGGATCCGAACAAAATCTGAACAGTCTTGAAACCGAGATATCAATTAACGATATAAACTCATCCACAACAATGAAAAGGGAATGGGAACGTAAATTAGAACAAATGGAAAGTCATCAAAAAAAATTGCATGAGATCAACAAAATATTGATAAAAACCAATAAACAATTAGATACCATGATCACAGAACAAAATGTAAAAATTGACTCTCTAGAAGAGAGGGTAGCATTGCTCATTGACCTACATACAGAGAGTCTGCTAAAACGTGGACTGAGCTTTATGGGAAACTACGAGGATATAACAGATAATCATGAAGAATAAGTCTAGCCAACTTAAAGCGCACAAGTGAACAGGCGAAACAGAATCATAATTAATATTATGTTAACTAAATAAAACATTGCATAACCTTAACAATAAATTCGTAAATCCCGAATACTTATATTAGACCTAAAGTGTTCAACCAATGGAAACTCAAGAATTCATCTCTATAAAAGAAGCTTGTCAAATTTTAGGTTGTGGTCGTACGAAAATATATACGTACTACATTAAAGAGGGGCTTCTTACAATCAAAATGAAACGTGGCAATAGATCGTTTTTCTTAAAATCAGATGTTATTGCTATCCATAATCTAGAGAATACTCCTCGAGAATATTATCTACACCCTCAAAAACAAGTTCATACTGAAGAATCATCAAATCACTTCAACAAAGCAACTAATGAAACTTCAGATAATATCAATAACACAGATATTCATAACAACCCCTCACATCATTTAGGAAAATTAAATAGCGGAGAAATATTTAAACCTGATGATAATCACAAATTACACTCAAGAATTCGTGAATTAGAAGACCAACTATTACGAAGAGAGCAGCAAATCGAAGAATTCCAAAAGCAATTACACAATACAATCCCACTGGTGGAGTATCACAAAGAGTTAGAGGAGAACCAAAAGCTCGTCGAACAAACTCGCGAACAACTTAAACATAGTGAGGAATCACTAAATTCAGCTAAAGAACAATCCGAACAACTGTCATTAGAGAAGGAAAAACTTAGTGAACAGTTCGATCAGAGTCTCCATTTAGCCGTTCAACTTAAACACAAACTTGAAATCGAACAGCGGCGAAAGGTACAGTTACATAAACTTCAATTGCGATGGAAAGAATTACAGTTACAATTAGCCCAGTGTGGCTTTTTTGATATTTCCAGTCGAATACAAATACATCGCGAAATCAAACTGATTCAAGAATCAATACGAAAATTTCGTTAGATCTTGTATTAAATTCCAATATTTAGTGAAATTTAGACCTCTAAAGCCGCATTAATAAAGGTTGGTTTAAATAGAAGCAAAATAAAGGCTTTTTACGAACTAATCATACATCTGACCTCAAAATCAAACTAAATCACTTTATCTTATTTCAGTAAATTGAAGCAAAAAATTACAAAAATAAACATCAAAATAGGGGAGTTCTATTATTTAGTTAACATAACGTACATTCTGCGCAGTAAATCCGTAGCCCTCATAGACGCTACGATATTTTAGCCAGTCGTTTAGAACTTTAGATATATAACGATAAGTCTCCTTAAACTTAACCTCAGTTATGAAGGCTTTATTTTTTCGTTTTGATCGTTCAAACCATTTCCTTACAACTGTTTCGCCAGCATTGTAGGACGCGATTATCAAATCCGCCCTGTCATACTTGACTTGGAGCTGACTGAGGAACAACGTAGCTAAATGAATATTCAATTGAATATCCTTAAGCTTTCTACAATTAAATGTATCTTTCCTCTTTATCGACTTTAAACTCAACCCATAAGCTTTAAGTTGAGACTCACTTAATTCCCTGCTCAATGATTGTGCAGTTCTAGGCATCACCTGCATCAAACCACAAGCTCCAGCTGAACTTATTTTCGTAGGATCAAATCCGGACTCAACGCTCATTATGCTGTATAACAAGTTAAAATCAAAAGATATGAAGTATCCAAGATTTTCTACAAATGACCAGTGAGGTCGTGGATGTAGAGCACGTAATACTGCTCGATTAGAGCCCATAAAGTTTTGAACAACTTCCCAACCAAGCTCCTCTAGTGATAACTCTAAACTTCGTTTTGAACGTCGATAATCTGATAGCTTTGAATAACACCCATATAGTCTGTAATACAAAATGCCTCTGAAAGCTTGGCGATAATTTGATACACCCGAATCTACTGCGGTCATCAGCATTGCATATGTAGCCTTGCTCATCAACTCGGATGTATTATAAACGTTATATTCGTTTGAAACGAAAGCCGGGAGATTCCCGTTCAGAAGCTGCTTGGCATGCGCCTCTCTTTTTAATAAATCTCCTGTTATTTCTGCGCATTTGACGTAGTCTCCTTGAAGGAAACTTCTCTCCGCGAGTACCATTAACTTCAAAGCATGCAATGTGTTCGACTTCCAAGAAAAATTAGAATTATCATGCTCCTTAAATTTATCAATCGATATATAATCATAAGTTAGCGAACCTTTACCCCAGTCCTTCTTATCTACCCAATCGACAAAATCCTTATAACTGATCTCTACGCCAAAACTTTTACTCAAAGTTTTATTTGCTAAGACAATCCATTTTGAACTTAAATCATGCTGGGATGCTTGAGAATGCTTTATTAAAGTGGCATTAAATAATTTTAATTGCAGACCTTTAAGACAGAAGTGTGTGTAAATCGTGCAGCATAAAAAGAATGCACACAAAGCCAAATAAACAAAATTTTCGAATTTCTTTGACATAAGTAAATCAAGAATAATTTAAAATTATACCGAATAATCATCATATCGATTGAGGATACGACATATTCAATGTACCAAATCGGTTTAAATATACATGGAGGATCTTAGAAGGCCAGGCCTGATTCTGTAAACCTACAGTTCATTAAAGCTAATAAATCAGATTGGAACAATATAGCCTTGCGTGTAGAATAACTAACTATGGATTTTTTACTTCTTCTGGCAGAATCTGAAAATCAAATACAGACAATTCTAGATAATCTTCAGGAACATTATCAAACAGCCCTACTCGAACTTGGAGACCCTGTCAATACTATAGTGGGAGTAGGACAGCCTAGCGCTATACTATATTTCGCTTCTTTTGGCTCAAATAATATTGAAAATTGCATGAGTCTTAGACGTAATTACCCAGGCATCCCATTAATCTTTTTACACGATCTAGATGGAAGGGTTAGAGAACGTAGTAAAATAGAGCCAATCGTAGACGCATTTTTAAGCGATACACCTCCACCGAGTTTGATGCTGGATATAATACAAACTCAAATTGATAAGTCGAATAATCGCAGCCAGATAGCTCAACCCCCAACAGCTTTAAGCGATAATTCTGAGAACAGCGTGGCACCAGCAATGCAAAAGGTCATGAAAATCGCTGCAAAAGTTGCGCCAACTGACGCCACTATTTTAATAATGGGCGAAAGCGGAACAGGTAAAGAAGTTACAGCAAAATGGATCCACAATAATTCTCGAAGGAAAAATAAACCTTTTGTCGCAATTAATTGTGGAGCTATCACAGAAACAATATTGGAATCTGAGTTATTTGGACATAAACGTGGATCTTTCACGGGGGCTGATATAGATAAAACCGGCCTATTCGAAGCTGCTCATCAGGGCACTCTATTTCTTGATGAAATTGGTGAAATGCCTCTTAATCTACAAGTCAAACTATTGAGAGTCCTTCAAGAAAAAAGAATACGCCGAGTTGGTGATGTGGAAGATATCGCTGTTAACGTCAGAATCATAGCAGCCACAAACAAAGATCTTAAAAAGCAGGTTGAAAACAATAAGTTTAGAGAAGATTTATACTATCGATTCAATGTAGTACCACTAAATCTACCACCCTTACGAAACAGACGGGAGTCACTACCTCACCTAATTGAAAAATTTCTGTATAGTTATAGCCAAGAACATAGAAAAATTATACAAGGACTTGCTCCCGCTACCACTAACACATTAATGAATTATGAGTATCCAGGAAATATCCGTGAGCTACAGAATATTATCGAATATTCGGTAATCATGTGCGAATCAAACATTATTCAACCACAGGATCTACCTACTGAAATGCAGGCGGGTGGCCCTATGAACCTCTTACCTGCACCGGTCGATGGAAATCATCTGAATGGAGTAGAAACTCTAGACGAATTCATTCGAATAAAGTACTCAGTACTCGAACCCTCCATCGATGATATAGAGAAAATAATGATCCAAGAACGTATGTCGCGCTTCTGTGAAAATCAAAAACAAGTAGCTGACTCCCTCGGAATATCCAGAACCAGTCTATGGAGAAAATTGAAAGAATATAAGATTACAGACAAAAAAGATAATAATTCCTGAGTTTTGTCACTCTCTACAGTAAAGACCATCAATTCGGCCCAAGAACACTCCATTCAGGCTTTCTTTTGTTCGATACACTTGGAATGCTGCAGTTAAATCGAATCTTGATATTCTCACTCTATTGGCTGCTTAATGCATCCCTTACCTTTGCTTATTTTGGTGTTAATGATTCACCCAAATTCCGGAGAGGATCTTCTATCCATGCCCATTCTGCAAGACTCTTGTTAGATCGAAATAAAAATGAGGATGCCGTTCAACAAATTAAGAAAGCTCTACATTCCCATCCGGGTAATCGGGGACTTTCAATTAAGTTAGCCCAGATGTATTACTCTTCAGGTAAATTAGACAAAAGCCTCGAGCTATTGTTACCTTTTCAAGCCCTCAGTACTCGTAAAAGCAATGTCTATTACTATATAGGCCTATGTTATGACAGAAAAAAGCAGTACAAAGACGCCTATATTTACTATAAAAAAGCATTCAAACTAGATCCAACTCACTATAAATCTAAACTTCGTATCGCTCAATTATTCATCAAGAAAGGTCTTTACTATGATGCTGCAACTCATCTCAAGAACTTATTAGAAATAAACCCTGATTACCAACCAGCTCAACTGGAATTTGAACTTACGCTACGACTGATAAAAGAAAATAAACACAATATTTTTCGTCGAGGCAATTTGGTAGTGACTTTCCCTGACTATAACCTGATTCGCGATATCGAAGAATGGTATCCATTTTTACAGGAAAAAGTTTTTTACATCCAAAACGCTCTGGGCATCCAAAACCAAGTTGTCTGGATTAAAGTTGTACCCAAAATAGAGACTCGTGCCAACCCTCCAGCACAATTTCGACGAATGGAAAACAAAATCTACCTTACGGTAGACACATTAAAAAGAAAATATACCAGTCTTTTTGCGCACGAATTGAGCTATATGCTATTGCATCAAATGGACATTAATAAGGCACCCGAATGGCTAAAGGAAGGTATGGCAATGTACTTCTCGCAGCCAAATTTATTAAAACATTTAACCTTAAGAAGAATGCGAACCGGAGACGACATTTTCAAGCAGAGTTTCCCACAGGACAAAAACTATCTACACTACAATCGCCTAAGCCAAAAAGAAAAGCATAATCTTATGCATGCATTTCTAATCGTCAAATACCTCATTACCCAATATGGTTGGAGTAATTTTGAGAGATTTGTTAAGAAATTTGAATCTGGAACTCACTCTACTGCGGATGCGATCTGGGATGTTTATCACATTAAGTACCGTAAATTTTTAATGGATTTCGACATGTACATGATATCCAGACATTTCTTCAAGACGAGCTAATCTTTCGCCGACACGAGCGAATTTTCCAGCAAAGCACCTTTTTCAGGGGGATCAAACATATTTTTGATTCTGAGCTGAGCACCCCGAGCCAAGTCAGCAGCTAAAGCCGGATTATCAATCAATGACATTACATTTTTTGCCATAGAAGCTGAATCTCTCACATTAGAGAGAAGACCTGATTTACCATGTTCGACTATTTCACCAACTCCACCGACATCAAAAGCGCAAATAGGAATTCCGAATTCGCTAGCCTCCACATTAACCATTCCCAAACCCTCAACAATTGAAGGTAATAACATAATATCGATAGACGAATAAATTTGAGGCTTAGAACAGTGGCCGTGAAACAAAACATTATTGATCAACCCCATTCTATGAACTTTTTCTCTTATCTCATTCTGTAATGGGCCCATACCAAAAAAATGCAAACATAATTTATTTTTATCAAACGTGTTAAACGATAGAATCGACCTCAAAACCTCCAGGGAATACACATGTCCTTTCAAGGGAACGAAGTTACCTACCTGACCTAAATTAATATTTACATCAAAAATCGGTTTAACAACATCCCTCAGAGTCAATTTAAGGGGGTAGTAGTGAAGGAAAATACGCTCCCTCGGAACTCCTAAAAGAATACACTGATCTGCGATGTTTTCAGAAGCGACTAACACTCGGTAGGCTCCCGATATTCCGCGTCTATCTTGCTCATCTATCCAATATGGCCTCCCTAAACCAAAACCATGGCAATAGTGCGTAAATCTAAACCCTGCCAACCTCATAACATCCGCCGAAAAGCCCCCATGAGTTACAATCGCAACTTTTTTATTAGTTACTAACTCATCTACACATTTATGAAGACTCTGAGCTGTCCAAGACTCCCGAATAAAGGTAGATTCAACTAAGTGAGTAGAAACCCCTAATTCCCATATTTCTGACAACTCTTCAAAACCATGATTTAACCCTTGAAAAGGTTGAGGAAGAATTAACCTTTGTTCAAAACCCAATGATTTTAATAGCTTAATCAATTGGATAGTACCTTTTCCTGAGCCATGTTTGAGAAATTGGCAGACATGAATCACAGATTTTAGTGAGGGCTTTTTCGAGGAATCTAAGTAATGCATGTTATTTTAGAGTATAATAATTGAAGGTTTTTTTTGTAAAAGCATTAATTAAAACAGCATTTGTGCCGATAGTTATAATAAGCCCTTATTTTATTTTAGGATTCTAGCTCAATCCAGGAGTGTTTCAATGAAAGTTACCTTTGTAGTACCGCCATCAAAGTTCCTACTGAACGAATATGTCTATCCATCGCTTGGAATACTATACGTTGCTGGCGCTGCGAGAGAAGCTGGTTACAAGGTAAATTGCATCATTCCAAGCATTGAAGAACTAGACAAACCGATTGATGCAGACGTTATTTGCGTTACGGGAACAACTCCACAATTTGATGGTATGGTAGATGTGGCGAAGGCAAATCCCGGGAAACGCTTAATTGCGGGGGGGCCACACGCATCTGCAGACCCATACTCGCTAATTGAAGCTGGCTTCGATACAGTGGTAATTGGAGAGGGAGAGCAGGCTATAATTGAGGCACTTCAAGGCCGTAAAGGAGTATTTGCTAGTTCACGTATCAAAGAACTAGATGATTTAGCCCCTCCTGCCAGAGATCTTATACCTATGGATCGCTATGCATATGATCTCCAAGGGCATCGATCAACTTACATAATGGCAAACCGAGGATGTTCTTGGAAATGTGGATTTTGCTCCAAACCATGGGATAAAGATAAAGTTACCAGACGATCTGTAGATAGTGTGATAGCGGAAGTCATTCATTTAAGGGATGACTTAGGGTTCACAGGAGTTATGTTCTTTGATGATGTCTTTACCATGAGCCTAAAATGGCTAACCGAATTTTGTGAGAAAATCGCTCCACTCAATATGATTTGGCGATGCTTCTTGAGAGCTGATACGGCATCCTATAAAAAATTAAAAATGATGAAGGATTCTGGCTGTGTTGAAGTAGGTGTAGGTGTCGAATCAGGCTCCAATAAAATTTTAAAGATCATCAATAAAGGAGAATCTGTAGAAGCCAATAGTATGGCGAGAGAAATATGTAGGCAAGTAGGCATACGGTTCAAGTCTTTCTTTATCGTAGGACTTCCCGGTGAAAACTATGATACTGCGGAAGAAACGCGTCAATGGATTCTACAAAACGAACCCGATGCATACTCTCTGTTTATATTTGTCCCGCTGCCCGGAGCCCCTATTTATGAAGCAATCAAAAGAAATACTGGACAGTATGACTATCAACTAGATATCGATGATTTTAGACATCGATACTGGGGAGGAATTATGACTGACCAAATCTCCCCTGGCCACACAAGCGCTCTTTCAAGAACCGAAATAGTTCGATTACGTAATGAAATGGCTGCCGATCTTAATTCTAAAGGTATCAGGGATCGAAATAATATAATCACACAAGAAAACTTTAACGATGGAAATTTGTTTAACACTGATGTTAGGCAAGTCGGCTAAAGCCGTTAAGATTTATTAAGTTTAATCTGTCGGGAAACGTAATATTCTATTGTCTCCGATAGTGATTTATCGAAATCTAATTCTTGAATTACGAAATCTCGCCTTAGCCTATCAATATCAGCTAAAGATGTTTTAATATCGCCGGGACGTGAGTCAAAATACTCAATGTGATGATTAAGGTTCCCTACGATGGCTATTATCTTTTGCGCCAAAGTATTGATACTACAATTAGAATTATTTCCAGCATTGTAAACTCCAGTGATATTACCTCTCAAAGCCTGAATGTAATAATCTACAACCTGCTGAACATAAATAAAATCCCGAGTCTGATGCCCATCTCCATAAATAGAAAGGGGCTGATTATTCAATATTTTATTAACGAATATTGGAATGACGGATGCATATGTTGAGCCTACCGACTGGTAGGGCCCAAAAACATTAAACATTCGAAGCGCAACATAAGGAATTCCTTCGTTTCCATATGCCATATTTAAGAAATATTCAGCGCTTAACTTCGACAAACCATAGGGACTCTTTGGATCTGGATATTGATCCTCTACTTGAATTTCAGCTAAATCCCCATAAATCGCAGCAGAACTTGCAAATACTATCTTCAACGCTTTGCAGCGTCGTACATAATTTAACAAATGCAGTATTGAATGAACGTTAACCTGCTCACACCTTATAGGGTTCTCAATAGACTCCACAACGGAAACCATAGCACCCAAATGATAAACGTAATCAACCGGAGGCAATGATTCCCAAACCTTAGGGTTTGCTATATCCCCCGAAATAAAATCTACCTCTGAGGGAACATTCGAAATAAAACCTGATGAAAGATCATCTAGGACAAAAACACGACCGCCTTCACCCAATAATCTGCGCACTAAATTGGTTCCAATAAACCCAGCGCCACCTGTCACAAGAAAACTATAAGACTCTAAATTCATTACTAATAATTCAAAACATAATATGTTAGATTCACAGCTAGTTTAGTAGCTAAATTTCTGAGCTCTTGAGGTACTTTATGAACATTAGAATCCTCAAGACCATCTCCAATATCTGAACTGTAAGAGTAAAACAATATCATTCGACCCTCATGAAACAGACCGAACCCTTCAGCCGGGTTACCATCATGCTCATGCACCTTAGGTAAGCCAGATAGCTTGTAAAATACATTATAGACCGGATGATTCGAATCAATAGTTTTCAGTTGCTTTTCAGGAAATACCTTTCGAATATTCATCCTAAAATAGCGATCCATACCATAATTGTCGTCTACCCACAGAAAGCCACCAGATAATAAATATCGTCTGAGAGTATCTGCCTCATTTTTAGAGAAGTTTATATTTCCATGACCAGTTGCATAGAGTAGGTCTACCCCCCATACTTCTGAGCCTTTTAAACCAACTGGTGATTTAATAATAAACTCACATCCAAGGCTTTTCTTGGCGGCCAATCGCCAATTCTTAAGACTAGTTGGATTAGCATACCAGTCTCCACCTCCTGAATACTTCAGACGTGCAACATTCACTTGGCTAAAAAGTTGGGTCGTCCACAGACAAAAGATTACTGTAAAAAAAAACAGTCTAGATACTATTACAGAGTATATACTCAAATGCATATTAAGAGTTTATGCCTTTTAAACTCAGGAGAAAAGATATTTTAATTAGTTAGCGAATCTATTAAACCTCCTATTCGCCTCGTAAAATTTCTTGAAGCAAATCTTCCGTATCATCTTGAGATTTAGTAACTTCGACGACAATCTTTTCTGTGAATGTGATTTCTGAAGAATCTGAGACTACACTCAATTTCATTTGATATTTACCAACAGGTACGCGTCGTCTCAAATTTACTGCCCAGAAGCGCCGTAAAGTATCAGCTTCAAACTTCTTTCGCCCCAATACTTTCCAATCTTCACCCAAATATGAACTATTGAAACCTTGTTCCCTCAACAAGATAGTTATCTCACCCTGTAAAATTGGAGGCTCAATTGAAAAATGAAGATCTTGTCTAACCGACTGTAACTTCGTTTGGTCAAGAATTTTGAAGGATTTAGGAAAGTTTTCAGGATAGAATTTGAGAGGGATGTCGGCTTTGCATGTGGCTTCGATACCATTTTGATCTACTATTTTCAATGAGGCTTTATAATCATCCTTCATCTTACGTCCACTTAAATAGACTTGGGATATTGGGTTATAGGTTTCATGCACAACTTCTACTCCGGACTTATTGACTAATGTATACAGTTTTTTTATTTTTCCCACACCCCCTTTCACGGTTGCATGAAATCTCACTGGAGTCTTTGAGTAAATACCGTACTCTGGGGAAACACTTAACTTGCAACCTAAATCTTCAACTCGAAAGTGGTATCTTTTCGTTGCCCTATTGCCATCACCATCGATAGCATAGATTAATAGTTCAATAGATTTCGATAAACTGCTTCTTTCAATTTCTAAACGTACGAAACGTTTATTTCGTGGTAAGTACACTGGCGTATCATCGTTCACAATGTATGCTAATTGAACAATATCATTCTTGTTGTCCTTAATTTCTACCTGAAGACCTTCGAATTCATTGGGACTTATAACTTTAAATATATCCTCTTGCAAATAATTCAATTGAATTTCAGGAGGTATTCTTTCATCTAAAGACTTTTCACGCTGTGAGTTATTGATAATGTTAAATTCATAGCGAAAAGCTTCTCGAACCGAATTTGAGCCGTATATCGTAAGACGATTAGATCTTTCCAACAGATATACTTTTTTATTGAAATACCCCTTAATAACTGGGACAAACTGCACATCTTGAGCGTTTATGAGCAGTTTTACCTCACGAACACTTAAATCATTTACTAGACCCTCTAAATCCACCTCACCCGTTTCAACACCAACGGATACATCTGGGGATATTAATGTAATCTCGATATTTGATTTACCAGCATTCCCATTAACTGTGCCAACTTTGCATAAAAGATGATCGGACAAGAATAGTTGAAACCACATGAAGAGAAAAAAACGCAAAACCATGATGACATCATACGCTAAAAAATTAACAATTGCAGTCATGGCCCTACTACCTGTAAAACAAACTAAAGTAAACAGAAAAAAACAAAAGAACAGACATTAGGACATTTTTAGATTATTTCATCTTGTTTTTGTAAGAACTGTCCGATACAATACGTGCAAAACAGAGTTCAAACAATAACAAACATTAAATTATACTAGAGTTAAGGAAAAGCTATTATGAAATTAGACGTGAAGAAATATCCTATCTACGGTGCCAATTTAAATAATGGACAGATTGAGATTTTTCAAGAAGCTCAAGAAGCTTTGGATTTTTTCACACAAAGAACAGAGCTTGACACTTCTCCGGGTAAAATCCAGCTAAGACCTAGACTAGAGTTAGATAAACCAATACCCACATTTTTAATTAACGATAGAAATAATGACGATAATTGTATCCAACCAATAATGAGTATAGAAATCTAATACAAAAACCAAATTCCTTTAATTAGGATACCGACTAATCTCTTCCAATATATTCGTCAGTTTTCGCTCCAACCGAAAACTGACTTTTTTTATTCATATCACTCGGGACTTTCTCACAATCAAAGGGCCAAGGCAAAACTTGATAATGGATAGTTAAAATTTAACGCGTACCTTACCTGAGAACTCAGGATGGGGCCGAAAATTACTATGGATAGTCTTTCAACTGCTAAAATCAGGCTTAACGAGCTTGTAAAAAGTCGAAAAACTTAAAGAAGGATGCGAGCAGAAAATAGCTTAGACCTAAAGAAGATAGCAATACTGTAGATATAAAAAGTACTTCGTTCATATTCTATTTTTCGACAATTTTACCACTGAAATTAATGTTTTCAATATTCATGCTCTTCTGAGGGAAAAACTAACCCATTAACATCCTCGACGAAGTCCTTAACTGCTTGCCCCATAACCTCGCTCAATCGACCATAGGGCTTAATAAATTTCGGCTTAAATCCTTCATGAAATCCCATCATATCGTGGAATATTAAACATTGTCCGTCTACGTGCTGTCCGGCTCCCTGACCAATTACTGGTATCTTTAAGGTCTGCGAAACCAAACGACCAAGTTCAGCGGGTACACATTCCAGCATAAGGGCAAAAATACCGATTTTTTCAAGCTCCTTTGCCTGCTTAAGAACCATATCCCAATCTCTATTTTTCTCATTTGAAAGCATTGGATTCCCGCCTTGCTTAGTGTAGAAAGAATCTTTCAATCCCAAATGACCCATGACTGGAATCTTAGCCTTGACCAATGCTTTTATGACTTCAAAATAATCTTTACCACCCTCTAACTTTACAGCATTCGCACCGCCATTATCTAACAAGTATTTAGCATTTTGTACTGCCTCTTCCTTACCTAGATCATAACTTGAATACGGCATATCAGAGATGATAATACCCTTTGAAACTGCTTTTCGGACGATCTTAGTGTAATACAGTATGTCTCCGATAGATACGGAAAACACATCTCTATCCCCCTGAAGAGTTTTACCAAGAGAATCACCAATTAGAATACAATCGACGCCAAGCTGATCTACCAATCTGGCACTATAAAAATCAGGAACACTTAACATTGTGATCTTTTTGTTGGATTCCTTTAGATTTTTCAGTAAATCACTGGGCTTAACGCTTAGAGTTTCATGCATTCTTACCTCCATCGAATTTCGGCCCGAACTTTAGCCCTTTAGAGGTTTTCTGTCAACGTTTCTATGCCAAATGATTAAATATATGTTTAGTAGAGGCTCTAACTAAAGACAGTGAAGTTAACTATAAAAGTTGCTCCACCCGTGGAATTCTCCTGAACAGATAATTCGGCACTATGACGCATTGCAGCATCTTTTACAACCTGCAAACCCAAACCAGTTCCATAATTTTTAGTAGTGAAAAATGGTTTAAAAATCTCCTCGGGATCATCAATACCAATTCCCGAATCGCTTACTGAGAAAACATAAGTACTATTTTTGAATTCCCCTGATACTTTTATATCAATAATATCCTCTATATGACTCTCATATGCATTACGTAATAAGTTTTCGATCATTCTAATTAACAAATCTCTATTACCTTTGAGAGATACTGGTTCCAAATTTATTTTAATTTGACCCATCTTCATTGATTCTTTGAGAGAGGCGTTATCAATAGCCTCTATCAAAATATCCTCTAAATCTATGATTTCTTTCATATTGAGATTTTCTTGCTGAAAAACCATTAGAGTACTTACTGTATGATTTATTCTTTTTGCATTTCTCTTAATAAAACTTAAATGTTCTTGAGTTTCATTATCACTCACATGCATTTCAGCTAACGTCTCAGCCTGTAAAAGTATAATTGCTAAGGGATTCCTTATATCATGAGCTACACCAACAGATATAGAGCCAAATTCTGCCAACTTCTTCGATTGCGCATACTGCTTCTCTAAAATAAAAATATGACTAAGCATATATTTGATAAGAAATAATGCTGCAAACATAATTACAATTAGAACTATGCTTCCCGTTCTGAGGAAATTTTGCTGGAAGTGCAGTAGTGATTCAAAAGGTAAACTAAATGATAAGGCTATTTCACCCACTACCTCTCCATTCCAAACTATTGGTTCCAAACGAATATGACCTACCGAGGAATTCACATTATTTAATACATCAAGTTCCCAGTCCCTGGATCCGTATAGTACAGTCTTATCACGAGCTCTTAGTTGCAATGTCTGCAGATAATAAGCTTTTTCAATTCGAAGAAATTCTCTCTGAAAGTAACCTAGGGTTAATTTGTCATAATCGTCTTGAAAGATACGATTGAATAACTGATGTTCGAGACAGTTGGACTTAAAATCCTGCCAAGCACGATCCACTTGTTGCGTACCATATCCACGCAAATAAGCCGCGGTCTTATTACTTAAATATAAATGGTAGGATTGAAAAAGTATAAAAAGAAGTGCGCAAAACGCAAAGAATATAAGGAAAGCTTGGCGACGCCCTTGATGCATCGTCGAACCCCCTGCTTAACCCATCCTCAGTCTAGTTTCAATATATGGCTTTATCAAAAAAAAGATTCGATTTTGCTCGTAACGCATAATTTCCTCACGATATATTACGGCTTCAAGCTCATATTTTATCGCTTCAGTCTTTAATGGATTAATCGTCGAATCAAAAGAACTTAGAGGTGTCCGCATCGCAAACGAAATAGAAACAAAGACCGTCACCATAATTAATGAAATTAATTTTTTAAAAAGACTCATTGAATTCTCCCTTGTAACAACTGACATCGAACAAAAGAAATTTAAATTTAGTCATTTTTGTCTGAATTTTTTAAATTTCACTTAAATTCATTGACCCAGAAGAATCCCAACATTGGGTCTTCAATCAACTTAGCTATTTGGGTAGCTTCGGCTTTTAACGCATTCAAATCCTCATTTAGATCAAAACTATTATCAACTTGGCTGATTAATTCTTTTGATTCCTTAAGAAATATCAAGATATCCTTCTGAGTCATTTTTTTTGAAATCAAGGATCGAGCCTTCTGCAAAGAAATTGTGAAATCACTTTTCAACAATTTTTTACTACGACTTGTTGATATTTTTGGTTCTAGTGATTTTAACTTATGTCTTAATATATTTTTTTTATCTGAAGAAAAATCCTCATCCAAAAATGGGTCTGGCATTTCGACACTTTGATTAATATTATTATTGGGCGGAGTCTGCTTTAAGCCAACATTCTGCATTGACAATTTGCTAAATTTTTTAAACTTCTCTTCCAAAATTCTATCAATAGCAGTCTCGAGACTTCCTAAATCCAAATTTCCTGGATTTTCAGAATTAAATCCTAAACTCTTATCCAATGGTACAGATTCATGATCCAAAACGCTGGTAGCTATTTCATTTTTTGGATCTATAGAACTAAGTTGTCTGGCATAGCTAATCATCTGATCTATCTGTCCCAAAACCTTCAAGGTTTTTATGATCTCTTCCATAATTGCAACCGGTTCGTCACTCTTCGATAAATATGCTTTGTATATTGATAGTGCTTCAGAGTGACGGTTAGCTTTCGTAAGTGACTTAGCTTGTCGAAGACTCCAATCCTTCCGATCTCCATATTTCGATATGGCCTTAGCTATCCACTCGTTCAAGCCTAAATCGCGCCCCTCTATTTCTAAAAGGTCCATGCCTATTTCATAAAATTCAGAGCTTTCCATACCTTCGTTAAAGCATAAATCAAAATAATATCTAGCTAGGTCAGGATTATTTACCATAAGACATTCTTTAATAACCTGAATAACGAAATTACTCCGCTCCTCTTCAAGCTCTAACTTTCTGTACAATCCTATTGTCTTGCTAATAAGCTCTTTCTCAAAAGGAAGAAATTCTCTCAATTCTTTACACAGTATCAGCATGTCGCTCTGTCTAACGTTTGAAGATTCAAGCTGCATTAAAGCTTCCATTTTTAAGCCAATCGTTGCAAATCTCTCACCGATTTCCCTATGGATCTCACTCAAAACATAAATTGCTGCTGGATTTTTATCTATTAGTCCGCAATACTCGCAATATTCCATCAATTCAGAAAGCTTATTTCTATTATCTAATATAAAAGCAGAGATCTTCTTCCTGAGAACTTCAAAAGAGGTATTTTCATTTAATAAAGTTTCCCATTCACCTACCTGATACTCTTTACTACTCCAAGTAACTTCACTAGTTTGAGAATTTCCCCCATAATGTGTGTTCGTCCTAGCTTGCCCTTTGATTAAATTTGCTTCACTATCCTCACTAATAACACCTATATTTCCATCAAGCTGTAAGCTCAGATTTATGGAATCAATATCAACTACATAATCTGAATCCGTTATTTGATCTAATAATTTTGGTAAAATTGAAAATTGATCTGATGAAACTTGCTTCTTTTCTTGTGCCTCTTCCGAAACCTCAAGAACATCAGTACTCCATACAGTATCTTGATGAGAGTTATTCAATCCTTCATCAGAAATTTTTTCTACTGAGTTCTCTGCAGGTATCGACTTACGCTCCAAGTCTTCGACTAACCCCTCGCGCTCTACGAAGTCACTTAGATCTTGCTCCGAGTTTAATCCAAAATTATTGAAATCATCATCGATTGAAGTAGAATAAACAACTCCTTCCGACAAAGAATTATCAATAAGCTCAAAATCATCGGTAGAGTCAAAATTTTGCTGATCATCAATAGATACATCTTCTGAAAAATTTTCGATAATTTCTTCAGATAAAGTGCCATCAACGACTCTTGGGGACTCCTGAATCTCTTCTTCCGAAGTAGGAGCTTCAGATTCAGAAGCCTCAGATTTATCATCTCCAAAACTCAGACCCATTTCTATTTCGCCAGAATCTTCATCATCATCAAAATCAAACTCGACTTCTTCTTCACCTTCTTCAGAAACTTCTGAGGTGGCAGCGTCCGATGCAGAAGCTTCAGGTTCATCAACAGATGCAAAGTCAGGCGCCTCAACTGAGCCCGATTCATCCATTGCTAATGAAAGCTCCTCTTCAACACCCATCAAATCTGATCCTAAGTCCAAGTCCTCATCATCAATTTCAAAATTGAGATCATCACTATCGATATTAGAAGCATTCTCATTGGGACCTTCTTTATTAGAATCCGATTCAGACGAAGTATCCTCGATGGAAGGAACATCTGTGAATTCGCTATCATTTGTAATAGATGCGTCTTCCAATTCAGACTGCTCAAAAGAGGGTAAATTTTCAAGCGGATCATTCTCTGTTATCTCTAAAACTTCGCCTGGTTTATCAGGATCATCGATTTCCGGAGGTATTCCCGAGATATCATTAATGCTTCCTTCCAATTCTAAATTATTCTCACTTAGACTCGTTATATTCCCCATACTTAAAATTTGAGTAGAATCTATTTGGTTTTCATCAACCATCTGAGCAACAATAACGAGCTCATCACCGGTAGAAATAGGCTCAGACTCAATCAACTCTTGTGGTAATTCAGTAGGAGGATCCATATCCGGTGGCGGCATGCTAGGAGTTTCAATTAAAGCCGTTTGCGAACTGTCAATTGATTTAATTGCATCAGTAGACGATGTAGGCCCGGACTGTCCAAAATTCTCAGAGTCACCAGCTTCATCTGCAGATTCTGGAATACTAGGTAAATCGGTCGTGTTAGATACGTCTAGTGATGTAGTCGGGCTGCTGGAATTTTCCTCAGATTGAGTAAATGGATTAAAATCAGGTGTATCATCCGGACTGGGGATATCTATTTGAGCTGGAGCTTCTGCTTCCTGAGTAGAAGGAGGTACCGGTGGTGGTGGAGGAATATCGGGAGTTGGAGGGGCCAACGGAACCGCATTCGGGTCCATTTCTATTCCCTCGTCAGCAAATGGATTAAAGTCTCCGCCGTCCATATATAGTTCCCGCTGTAAAATTAAATAAATTCAAAGTGCCACAAACAGTACACCTAATTTACCGAGAGCACATTTATCTTTATTCGACGATACTATTCATATTATTGATAATCAGATATTAGTGTTTACCTTCCACAAACAGAGGATTGGAGCGAATCACCTCCAAAATCTTCTCTAAGTTGTCATCGTTAGCTACTTTATTTCTCTGGAGATGACCACAATCAATGCATTCGTGCACTAGAATCTGTGAATCACCTTTCATTATAACCTGAACAGGACGCATAATCGATTTACACGAATTTAAGCGATCACCTGGATTAACATCTACATGCCTTGAACTCAAGCATAAAGGACAATGATTACGACAACTGCCCTTCAAAGGAGTAACATTATGAGAACAGACCAAACATACAAAACTTTCATTACGATGAATGAATTTACGTGCCATTTGATAATCCCTCAATCACTCTGACTATGGATATGTAAAAATTTCAATCGCTTGATAACTCTCAGATTCAAGTCTGAGAAGACCTCTGGTTCCCTTCCTACTAATTCAGACAAGTATTTAAGCCAGCGCCTTAAGACAATACTTTCATTGGATCCCAAATGACGCTCTAAAAAATTCATATAGGATAATTCCAACTCAATCATTTTATCTCGGTAGTATTCATCTCTTGTATCATCAAACCTATTTGCAAAATGTCGGTAATATTTAAACGTATCCTTGCCGCCATGACTAATTTTATCGGAAATGTAAGTTCTAGCAACTCTGACCGCATCCAAAAAGTTAACCTTCCCCCAACCGGTTTCTGAATCCCAACCTCGATCACCCATATCTTTAGCAGAGGATTCTAAAATTCGATAGACTTCCGAAAATCCAATAAATGGATCGATTTGCTTCAAAACCGCTATAAGACCGCTTGCAAGCGGTGCAGACATAGAAGTCCCGCTCATGCGTCCGTAAACTGGACCACTAATCCCCTTCTTCAAGGAAAGTAATCGATATCCGGGAAGCATAAAATCAGGCTTCCTTGATAATTGAGAACCAATCGAACTAAACGGAGCTCTTTGATTTTTTCTGGTGGCACCGATAGTTATTACTTGAAAAGAGTTTGCTGGGTAGGAAATAGTATTAGCCCCTTGCAAACCCTCATTACCTGCCGCAAAAACTGGAATTATCCCTAATTCACGCCACCTTGCCAGAGCTCGATCAAAAAAATTCTTACTTATCGGTGCAGCCACTGGAAAACTCCAAGAATTATTAATTACATGAGGATAATCCAAGGTTTTCGGATCTCCATCTGGGTCCAACATCCATTGCATCGCTGCAAGTACTCTCGATGCAAACGTTTTCAAGCGCTTTTGAACTATACTCTTACCACCCTCTGCAGAGATTGGTTCAATAACTTTGGCCACAATCAACTTCGATTTCGGTGCGATACCAATCTGGCTACCAGAATAATTTCCACCGACCAGAAGACCTGCCACATGACTACCATGACCTAATTCGTCACGCATTTCATGAGATGGGGACTCTGTGAAGTCCTTATACGAAATAACCTTATTGTCAAATTCTTTATGCTTAAAAAGTCCTGTATCTATGATACCAATTCGAATTCCTTGACCCAATAAATCCAACTCCTGAATTTCTGGTAAACCTAAATCTGAAAGTTCAGTACTATATTCTTTTTGACCCAATAAAATCTGATCCACGAAAACTGGCTCATCTGACACTACTTCCGCCACAGCAGCAGATTTACGCAACTCATTTGCTAAATCAACTCTCATAATAAGTCTGGCACTATTAATAAACCAGTATCTCTCATAGTGCTTTACTTTCGGACTTCCAACGGATCTCGGTCCAGACAACTTTCTTGGATCTTCATCAGCATCTAATTTCAGGATGGCTTCTAATTTTTTTAAATTCTGAAGACCTCTGTCACGAATAAAATTAAGCTCGTTAATCGAGGATGCACCAGCTGCACGAGGCGATTGATCAACCTTCATTCGAACTAAAAATGTTCCATACAGACCATTACTATGAACAATACATACAGTTAACAAGAAAACAAAAAATCGCGACATGATACCAATATAATCTACGCTAATCAGACATATTTAGTTGCGAATAATTCAAGGATTAATAGAATTTAACAGACTAAAACTTAATGTTATTTGCTGAATTAGAAACCATACTAGAAGGATCTTTGCGTAATTTTATGATTGATGAACGGTAGCGATCCACTAAATCATATTTTTTGACGTATTGAATCGTCCGATATTTGATAAATGAATATTTATCTTGTAAGAGTTGCTCAATAAGATTTGGAGGTATCTCACTGGGAGGATTCTTGAGACAGCCTTTCATCAAAGATTGTCTGAAATTAATATTTCCTGCACTCATGATTTTCGGTATCCAAGGATCATGCTTATTACATTGTAATTCAAAAGCTTTCTCCAAAGCAGCTGATCGTTGATACCAGTTCCATTCGTCATCTACTACAATACTTAAAAGTGATTGCCTCTCTTTGAACTCATACATTTTTTGTATTTTGGCATCAATTATTACAAATTGATCAATCCCGTAAACTACAAGAGCTACAAAACCAAGAAAAATCCACGGAAGAAGCAGGTTCAATCTATACAAAAAAAATCCTTATTGATACACTTTTGTCATGCTTAGACCATCGCCAATATTTCTTCTCACTTTGATACTAATTTTTATAAACAAAAGCCATAGTCAATGTCATTTCCTATTAAAGGAATCTTATGAAACGAAACCTGGCAGTATCCGACTTAGCGATTTGGGCCATCTAAGTTGCATACAATCTTCTGAGCGAGAGACAATTCAGAATATATTAGATTCCATTGGACTAGGTAGTTTATTCCCAGGACAGCCACAAAAACAATTCGAAAAAAAATATTTAATGCGGAAATGGAATCAGTTTGGCAGAGGTATTTCACTATATTTCACAGGTCCAAAATCTATAAATATTAAAATGCAGAGCGCCACCTCTATCGATATTAATCTAAAGAAGAATGTTCGTGAAAGAATCCTTGGGCAACTACCTGAGGGAAATTATCGAATAGAATTCCAGAACTTTCCGCAAGTCGGCCAATTACCCGCAGAGGATTTAGATTTCGAATATGAAACCAACAGAGCATCGAGGGGTTTAATTAAACTCAAAATTAGACATCAGGGACGCCTGCTGAGACTCTTGAGTATCCAATATAGAATATTAGTAAAGAAAACTGTTTTTCTCGCCAAAGAAGCGCTCATGAGAGGGCAAAATCTAGACCCACATAAATTAAGTCTTAGTGAGCAATGGATAGAACAAAGTATTGATGCCCTTCCTACAAGCTATTTCAGTGATCTCGTAAATTTAAGCTTAAGACGCAATGTTACATCAGGTGGAATCCTTCGTCAGCGTGATATCAAACTTAAAACACTTATTCGAATGCAACAAAAGCTAAAAGGACTTGCCCAACAAGGGGGAGTACGAATTGAGCTCCAAGTAGTTGCCAAGCAGAATGGAAGAAAAGGTGACCACATTCAAGTCGAGTCCGTCGACACGAAGAGAAAATTTACTGCAAAAGTACTGGATGCTGGAAAAGTAAAAATATTATTCTAACGAATTGGCTCAACTTGTACTTCAGAAGCCAAAACAGGAGCAATACCGTACTTTCCATCCGCTAAATCACTCTGAATAATTCCATCTCCATCGCTATCTCGTACATCATCGATTTTCTCACCGGTGAAATCTGTTTCACTCAATTGTAAAGAATAATTTTTCATTACACCTTCAAAATAAGCCAACATAAAAGCAAAAGTGCGGAGATCGCCTGTAGCTAAAGTCATTTCTCGTAAAGCCCCCATGGTCGCCCCAAAATTCATTGGATTTATTTTCAAAACATCAGACTCTTCACTGGTCTTAAAGGTGTTAAGTCCCTCATCCCACATTTTGTTAACCATAAAATCATATGCTCTGGTACTAGCACGATAAAAACGCTCCTCTCGAGTAACCTTGAAGGCCTCGAGAAAAGCCAAAACCATTTGAGCCTGATCTTCTAGGTTTCGGTTCAAGAAATCTCCCTGCATTGATCTAATCTCAAAACTTGTTCCAAGTCCGCCATCTATGGCTTGCATATGCCGTACCATATACTGCCCTATAGCGTAGATTAAATTTCCAGTAACATTGCGAATTTCTGAATCATCGAAAAAATACTTAAAGGCCTTACCCAACCCTTGCATAACTAAAGCGACATCTTTGGTCTTGATTTTTCTTATTGGCTTTACCAGAGTAGCCGTAGAATAAAGAGCTCCAGAATTTCGATCAAAATGCATTAATTCAAGATTCTTTAAGACAATTTGAACCAGTTCTTTACAGAGGTGACGAGAATTGTAGGAAAACGGGAATTCTTCAGAGTCATCCGGACCATCTCCAAAAACTTTTCTTAAAGACAGTCTATGAGGATCACTCATTCCATAAAATTCACTTAATCCAATAAGGAGAGCACCAAGATCACGAGCATGAGATAAACGCTCTTTCACATAATAACTCGTGGGGGCACCGTCTTTCTCATCAAATTCGACCATGAGTGTATTTGGTATATATAATAACTGTTTAGTATCATAATAATCCGCCGGGAAACTACGAAATTTAGCACCATCAAAACCTAAGCCATATCTAAGCCAAAGCATAGTATTAATCATTTCATAAATTAAGACTTGTGCTTTATAACCGGCTCTAGGAGTGACGCCTACGCCTTTACCATGCTCAGCTTTCAAGTAGTTTCCCGCTAGCTGAGCTTTTGCAAAAATTCCAAAACCTAGATCTTCAGTACGAATATTTTTATTCATTTTATCGTCTGACCAATGCGTACCATTACCAGCAGAGAAGTCTGGTTTTTCAATATAATGAGGATCACCAGAAACATACTCCGCATATATTGGAGCAATGTTTTCACTTCCATCATATCCAGAGGCTTTCTTAAATAATTCCAATCTTTTCTCGAGATATGATGACGGATCAATTTTAGAATTGCGGGCTTTCAAATGAACCATTGGTGCATGTTTCATTGCTAAACCCATCTTACTGTGCAAGGCTAAACTTTCAACATTGTAACGACCAATTCCAAATACTTCGCGAACTAAAATTTCTTCAAGATTTTTATTATATGCTATACCAGCAGTATCCAATTTTCTGGCAAACTCTTGACCAGATTTTATAAGTTGACCAGCTGCAAAATAGGAAGATCCACTGAAAGTTCGAAAATGGATAGATTTAAGTATTTCAAGCTGTCTTTCTACAATTCGACCCTCAGCAGTAGGCCTTTGAAAGGATAAATCGGGAGCAACCGGTGGTTGCTTTTCATAACTTGGATCCCCATAAATAGCGTTCCCGAAAGAGTATCCATTCTTCTGATAATAATGACCCAGAAAATTTCTAGGTCCACCTCTGTCAGAAAAATGACAATAGATACAAGCCTTTTTCTCTTGTCTTGCATATTCTACAGTAGCCTGCAAAGCTGGTACTAATAAACTACTAATTATTGTTAGGATTGAGATGCGTTTCATAACATTCCTCAGTTCCAGGTTCCCCATCTTGTAATGGGAATTACCTCTACAGTTTCACCTTTTCTAAATACTGACTGACCTATCGGCAGTAACGCGAGACAGTTAGATCGAGCAAGAGACCCTAAAGCTCCTGATGATTGATTCAAATTGGTATCAACTACGTTTCTATTATCTTCTACGCGTAATATTCCTCTCAGGTACATATCAAATTTAGACGATTTAGTATGATCTTTAATTAATGTCGCAATTATTCTTTTAGACTCTCTTTTCCAACCACTCAGAGCAGCCAAAGCATGGGAGATAAAAAGCGTACATGCAACAAATGTGCTCACCGGATTACCTGGAACACCAAAAATTGCTTGATTCTCTCTTGTGGCAAAAATCAATGGTTTTCCAGGTCTTACTGCTACTCTTTCGAAATGTATTGTATATCCCAAACTCTCTAAAACATTGCGAGTATGATCATATTTTCCTACACTCGCACCTCCTGAGATCAAGAAAAGATCGTGATCCTGAGCATGCGATAATTTTGATTTTAATTGATCAAGGTCATCAGTTACATATCCATAATCACTTAAACTATTACAAAATGGAGATAGGTAAGACTCAAAAAGCTCTCCGTTACAAGATCTAATTTGTCCATCACCTACTAGCTCTCCTTGAAATCTCAATTCATCACCAGTCATAACATAACCAATGCTAGGTTTACTAATTACGGGCACTTCGTAAATACCTTGAGATATCAAGCAAGCAATCTGTGCTGGACCCAATAGTAAACCAGTTTCAAATAAGCATTCGCCACTAAGTAGATCCTCACCCCGATGCCTTATAAAGTCTCCGAATTCGGCATCTGCCCTAAATTTTACCTGTGTCTCATCTTCTGAGACTTCCGCGTCCTCTTGCTTGATGATGCAGTCAGCACCTTCAGGAATATTGGCGCCAGTGAATATTCTAGCGGCATTACCGATTGGTAAGACTTTATTCTCTAGTGAACCAGCGGCTAACTCCATCAGAATCGGGAGAGATCTCGGTAAATTTTCTAAATCGGATTTATGTACTGCATATCCGTCCATAGCCGAATTACTGAAAGCTGGAAAGTCCTCTTGAACAAATATATCAGTCGCCAAGGCATGATTAGTCGCCTCGCGTGTAGGCAAGGTAATCAATGGACATGATTTTAATTTATCAGATATAAGAAAACGCGCATCATCAAGAGACAGCATAAAATAAGCCTCCGTCTTTGCTTTCGAATACTTACCCAATACTTGATTAGCTTTTTTATGATAATTTTTTAAGAAAAAAAAATAGACTCATACTAAATGAGCCTAAAATTCTTCAACATTCTAAAAAATTATCTAAATTACTTCATTCGCTTAATCTCTAACGCTGTGTCCTAATACACTTTTATCTACTGGCATCAATTCTTCGAGTGGGCCATTATCAGATTCATCTTGAGTAACCAACAATTGCGTTTGCTGAACCTCTACTGCCGGTTGATAGGGAATTGGCTTGAAATCAGCTTTGACATTATTCACGTCAAAGATTATACCTAACTCAGGTAACTTATCAATTCCCAACTTAATATTAGTTGCCGAACTAAAACTAGCTGTACGGAATCCCCATGCAGAGATTAATTCTACGATCTTACTAATGTTGTACTCTGCTTTTAAGTCCGAATTCTCATTAATTGCTTTTGCACACTCTCCACTTGTTAGATGCTTTACAAGGGCTGCGCCATTCTTAGATCCTACTGATCCTGAACACTTTGAACGAATCAGTTCAACGCCACTGAGTTCTGTACTAATTTCCGAACCCTCCTCATCTACTTCTAAATTATTATTTTTATTGTCAGATTTGGAATCAGCACCAGAGTTCCCATCAACCTCCGCATCAGCTAAATTTGAAGTATTAGATTTATCAGCGTCAGTTAAGCCTTGTTCTTTATCAAAGACCTTCAGTTTTTCGAGGAAGTCATTGTATGAGTCACCGACCCAACTGGTCCATGCATTCTTGGCCATCCTATCAAGCGATTGGTAAACCTCGTCTAACTCTTTCTCCGTATCTGGGCGAGGGCTATCAGAACTAAAATAGTGGTCTGGAACCTTCTGCAGAGTTCTTCCGATTCTTTTCAATCTTTGCATCTTCATATCAAATTCATTTTTTTTATCAGAGTCCGAGATCTGGGAGCGTTTGCTACCAGTTTTTTTAACTAAAGTTTTCAATTCTTCATATTCTTTTAACAGCTTATTAACCTCTTTATAACCATCAAATGTTTCATCAGACTTTACTGACTCATCTACAGGTTTCGATGCAGAATCTAAAACATTAGAAGCTGATAATCCGCCATCTTTCCCAATAACCGAAAGTTGTGGAATACCAAGTTTTTTAGGCTGATCTGAAGACTGCCCTAGTCCTGCAAAACTCTCATCTATGTCGCTGCTAATTTGACGCAGTTGTAGATTGTGATCTGCCTTCATAGTATTAATTTGACGAATTTTATTATTACTGACACCCCCGAGGTCCTGCGCTGAGTTCTCGGCATAACAAATGTATGACGTAGAACATATCGATAAAGCGAATAGAATGAGATTCTTTATTAGTCTAAGTATTGATCTAATAATCATTATTACCCCTTATTCCTGAGAGTCGTAAAATTGACAACACAAAATACAAACTTAAGGATTTGTTATTTTAATCTTAAAATACTTGTGAAAGTCGTCAAGTCTCTACTAGGAGAATGTTTTACTACTTCGAATTCACTGAACCTTTTATACAATCTGCCAATTGACTGGTTCCAAACCACAGTTTGTCAGATATTCATTAGAACGGGAGAAAGGTTTAGACCCGAAAAAACCATTGTAAGCTGACAATGGAGATGGATGAGCTGACTTGATAATACAATGATCTCCAAATATTACAGATTCTTTGCGCTGTGCATCTCGACCCCAAAGGATAAATACCAAATGATCTCGTTTCTGACTTAAAGTTTGAATCACAGCATTTGTAAAGTTTTCCCAGCCTTGTTTTCGGTGAGATCCTGCTTGCCCCGGACTGACTGTGAGAACTGTATTAAGTAAAAATACTCCCTGACGCGCCCATGCACTTAAATTGCCATGAATGGGCCTATCATATCCGAGGTCATCCTTAAGCTCCTTAAAGATATTAACCAAGGAAGGAGGTGGCTTTGTTGGCTCCTGAACCGAAAAACACAAACCGTGAGCTTGATTAGGTCCATGATATGGATCTTGCCCTAAAATAACTACTTTAACACTATGAAAAGGTGTCAAACGGAAAGCCTCAAAAATCTTCGAGCCCGCTGGATAAAATCTTTTACCAAGTTGTTTTTGCTTCGTAAGAAATTCTTTCAACTCGAAAAAATAATCTTTCTGAAACTCATCACTCAATTCTTTCTTCCAACTGGCTTCGATTTTCGGATTAATATTCAAGATACCTTTCCTTGAAGCCAGATATTTTTTGAATTCTTTGCACTGTAATGATGGCATATTGCTAAAGCTAGTCCGTCAGCCGCATCATCTGGCTTTGGACGCTTTTCCAGACCCAGAGTATTGGCTACCATATATTGCATCTGATGCTTCTCAGCATGCCCATAACCTAATATGCGAGATTTTACCTGTACGGGAGCATATTCCTCAAAAGGCACTTCATTTTGCTCTATTGCCAAAAGAATAATACCTCGGGCTTGAGCAACTTGAATTCCAGTACTAACGTTTTGCTTGAAGTATAATTTTTCAACGGAAGCCTGATCAGGCTCATATCGACGGATTAACTCCTGCATATCATCGTAAATAATTCTCAGACGAGCACCCATCGATAAATTAGAGGCAGTTCGTATACATCCGTAGCTAATACATTCTAAATCTCTTGGACCATGAGCATCAATTACCCCATAACCTACCGTTGCGAGGCCGGGATCAATACCTAATATTCTCACAATTTATCCATAGCAGCTTCCATATCATCCTGAGACGCTTCAAATGAAGAAAACACCTCTTGTACATCGTCATTATCCTCAAGGGCAGAAAGCATCTTGATCATTTTGGTAACGTCATCGCCTTCTAAATTTACTTTTAATTTAGGTTTGTATACGACTCCCGCCTCTAACGCATCAACTTCTTTCTGCATGAAATAATCTTGGACTAGCTGAAAATTTTCAGGTTGACAAACAACTTCGTAAGATTCTTCATCCCCCAATAACAAATCGTCTGCTCCAGACTCCAAAACGTGCTCCATAAAGTCATCTTCACTACCCAAATCACGGGCAAAAAGAAACTGACCAATTCGTTCAAAATTGTAGGCAACTGAACCAGGAGAACCAAGAGATCCACCATGTTTAGAGAAAATATGACGTACATCGGCAGCGGTACGATTTTTATTATCTGTCAATACCTCAACTATAATACCAACTCCATTGGGACCATAACCTTCATAAGTACCCTCTGTATATTCGGCACCCTCCAACTCTCCGGCACCTCGCTTTATTGCTTTATTAAGAGTATCGTTTGGCATGTTTGAGGATTTTGCTTTTTGAATCGCTGTTCTAAGTCTAGGATTCATCTCAGGGTCTGAACCGCCCATCTTAGAAGCTACCACCAATTCTCTAATAATTTTGGTGAACACCTTGGATCTTGCTTTATCTGCGGCTCCTTTACGATGTTTAATTGAACTCCACTTGTTGTGTCCTGCCATATTCAAGTCCTCTCACTTGTTTTGCATTAATTTAGTCCAATTTTAAAATAATGAATTCTACTCTTGGACTCAAACATATTTTTTTCGCTTGGAGGAAGATTGAATTCCCAACATTTCTCGATATTTGGTTACGGTACGTCTCGCTACCTCGATTCCTCGTGCTTTCAAAAGATCAGATAAGACTTGATCACTTAAAGGTTTTTTAGGATTTTCTTCAGATATAGCCTGTTGAATAATTTCTTTGATCCGTAAAGTTGAAATCATCTCACCGTCATCCGAACGTAAACCACCGGTAAAAAAGAATTTAAGTTCAAAAACTCCGGATGGAGTCTGCGCATATTTACCATTTACAACCCTTGAAACGGTTGCTTCATGTCGGTCAACACGGGATGCCACATCAGCTAATGTAAGCGGTTTAAGTCCTTTGACGCCATCATCAAAGAATTCTCTTTGGATTTCAAAAATACATTTTGCCACGGAAAAAATTGTTTCTCTACGTTTTTCAATACATTGCCTGAACCACAAGGCTTGATTTAATTTTTTGCGGAGGTAAGTCAACTCTTGTTTGTCTAAACCCTCTGCATTTTGAATCTTTTCTTGGTAGTAGCTATTTATACCAAGATTGGGGATATAACTATCATTTAAGTTGATTATAAGCTGATCTTCCTCAAAAGATACGAAAAGATCGGGAGTTATTATCTCAGCAGTACTAACCTCATGTAAGAATCCTGCAGCAGGTCTTGGATTTAAGCCACGTATAGCTTGAGCTGCTGTTGCAATTTGTTCAAAACTAGCTCCGGTCGAAAGACTAATATCTTTCATTCTATTATTTGCCAAATCTTCTAAATGATCTTCAAGAATACTTCTGATTAACGAATCATTTAACTCCTTTTGATGGTATTGAATCAACAGACATTCTCGTAAATCGCGAGCTGCAATTCCCACGGGATCAAAACCCTGTATAAGAATCAAAACCCTTTCAACTTGATTAAAATCAACCATTAAACTATTTGCGATCTTGGAGACTTCCTCACCCAGATATCCATTATGATCCAAACTGGCTATTATGTATGAGCCTATTCTACGCTCAATTGGAACGCTAGTACTCAAAAATAGTTGCTCATCTAATATATCCTTAAGGTTTCTCCTACCTGCTACATATTCTTCAATCGAGGATTCCTCAGAACTAGTCCTTTGAGTGATGTAAGACCCAGAGTAGGTATCCTGACTTTCCGCAAAATACTTCTCAAAATCTTTAACATATTCTAATAATTGAGTTCGCTCTGTTTGAGGTTCCAAGTAGTCCTGCGAACCTTGGCTTTCCAACTGGGAAGGCACTTCGCCAACTTCAAGTACTGGGTTTTCCATCACCTCTTGCTCAATCATTTCATTTAACTGGACTTGATTGGCCTGCAAGACCTTAACCGCCAATTGCAGTTGAGGTGTTAATTTCAGAGTTTGTACTTGTTTTAATGCAAGCTCTTGACTTAATTTCATAATTTCAATCGTAGCTAATAATGAAAGCACCTGGTCGCCGACTAACTGACCATTTATTTTCCCCATTATTTTTTGAGCAACCTCTCAAATAATCGAAAATAATATTCTCAAGAACGCCCTTCCCGGTGATGACTTTAATGCTAACCAAATTACCCAACAAAGCCTTATCCAAAAATTGATCTAACTCTACCAACGCGTCATCTGCGCTATAACCTCGTAAGTCAAGACTCATCGAGGCTACTCCATCTACATCTATTTTTGATCTTGGCTTAACACTCTTAGATGATGATCCTTGATTTTTACTAACAAACTCTAAATCTTCGAGAGCCACCTCTATCTCCAACTGCCCCAATGTAATGAGAGCTTGAGATTTATCATGGTACACTTTTTGCACTATGCCTTTCTTATTATAGCCAATTAGCATCACAGTGTCACCTTGGTCGATGTCACCATTAAGGCCAAACTTGCTATGATCTTTGATAATTTTTTGCTGAACTTTCTTTAATTTTTTTTGTTGACTAGACGCTATTTGTTCGCGTCTTTTTCGATCTAATCTCTCTTGCTTCGATGAAGAATTATTCGGGTCATTGCCTACAGTTGAATTATCAGATAAATCACGAATTACCTTGTGAATTTTGCGACGCGAATTCCTTAAACTTTTCTGCAAAATACGTTCACGATCATTCTCAAATTTTTCCAAGTAATCTTGCGCTACTTCAATCAGTTTTTGCATGACTACCACTAATTGCTGACTCTGTTCTTGGAGAGATTCCAATTTCAACTGCTTCTTTTTTTGAGCTTGTAAGATTTTACTAAGTTGAAAGTGTTTTTTGCCCAATTTCTTACGAGCACTATTAATTATAAATGTAGGTAAATTAAAACGCTGCGCTAACTCAATGGCATAGCTATGTCCAGGCGTACCCATCACAAGCTCAAAAGTTGGCTTGAGACTTTTATCATTAAAAACCATGGAAGCATTTTCGAAATAATTATTTGTCTGGGCTAACTGTTTCAACTGTCCAAAATGAGTTGTTATTAAAGCAAAAACGCCTATTTTCTGTAGATGACGGCAAATTTCCTCAGCTAAAATCTGACCTTCCATTGGGTCTGTAGCATTCATAATTTCATCAACTAAAATTAAACTCTCTGAATCTGCTTTTTTAAATATTTTCCGCCATTGCTTTAAGCGAGCAGAAAAACTACTTAGGGAATCACTCAAACTTTGCTGATCTCCAAGATTAATTAATACTTTTGAAATTTTAGGCATGAAACAGCTTCTAGCGGGCACTCGCAAACCCAAAGCAGCATGCAAGACAATAACACCTAAAGTTTTCATACAGACCGTTTTACCGCCTGCATTTGGGCCCGATAAAATAACTATTCTACTCGGCGACAAAAGAGTAAAATTCTGAGCAACTGGCATATCGATAGCAGGGTGCATCATTCCTAAAATTTCAAAATTCTCAGCATCGTATTGAGGTCTACATGAGTAAGTAAATGAATCCACATAACGCACTTTTGCCTGACAAAAATCGAGCCATCTTGAAAGTTTAACCACTTCGATAATTTGTGAGGCAACGTCGAGGCACTGCAGAAAGAGATTTTGTACTATCCGATTAACTTCACTGAATTCAGCCTCTTGAAGCTTCATTAAATAATTGTTCGCCTGCATTAGAGGTTTGGGCTCGAAGTAAGTAGTTTGCCCACTTTTAGAGCGCCCATGCCGTATACCATCAATACGACCACTGAAGTCGGTTTTCCACAGTAAAACCTGTCGACCCATGTGTTCTACATGAATTGGCTCCTGCAACATCGATTGATATTTTGGATCGCGAATTAATTCTTCTGCTAATCTATGATTCAAACGAATTTGAGAACTTATTTTTTTACGAATATTTGCTAGATCACTGCTCGCTCTGTTCAGAACCTCACAACCTTCTCCGAAAACTTTATAAATCTCATCATTTAATTCCAGGACCTGATCATTCGGAAGTATCAAATGATTCCTTAGTATATTATCCAAGGGAAGTTCTTTGATAAAATTTATATATTTTTCTAAATCTCTACCCCATTGAATTAATTGCTCTTGGCTAACCTGAGTTCGCCGTTCCTCCAATGCAGATAAACCATCATTTGTAGTTTCTGAAAAGGGAAAAGTAATACCTTGAGATAATAAATCAGATGATGCATCTAAAAGATTCAATCTTGATTCAATAGTACTAGGCTCAAATAGAGGTTTCCATGTTTTTACCAAATCAATAGCTGTAACACTTTTTAAATAGCCGCAAAAACGTTCGAAGAAAAACTTTCCGTCCAACTCCTTGGGTATTGCCCAGTCAATAGGATATTCAGATCTCATTGCCATATTTTATAATCTTTTTAAAGATAGTTCATTGGATGATACAGAAACAGATCTTTATTAAATTTTAGTTCTATGACATCCTCCAGTTAGCATGCAAAATTTCAAGAATTATCATCGTATCAGTATAGCGCCAATGATGGATTGCACCGATCGATATTGCCGCTATTTCCATCGTAGTCTTACTAAAAATGCCCTACTGTATACCGAAATGGTGGTTGCTCGCACAATCATTGAAGCCCATAAACGAGGTGACTTGTCTAAATATTTAGCTTTCGACCCTTTCGAAAAGCCCCTTGTTCTTCAATTGGGAGGTAGTGACCCCAGAGAGCTTGCAGAAGCCTCGAAAATAGCCATGCAATATGATTATGATGAGATAAACCTCAACGTTGGTTGTCCTTCCGATCGAGTACAATCAGGACGTTTCGGAGTATGTCTTATGAAGCAACCTGAAATAGTCGCCGACTGTATGCATGCTATCCGTGAATCTGTTGATATACCACTCTCAGTAAAAACAAGAATTGGTGTCGATGAACACGATACTGAAGAATTCCTAACAAGATTTATTGACATTGTCTCGAAAGCGGGAGTCCTGAACTTCATTATTCATGCCCGAAAAGCTTGGCTTAAAGGATTAAATCCTGCTCAGAATCGTAATATTCCGCCCCTAGATTACAATCGCGTATATACTATGAAAAATAGGTTTCCGGATCTAAAAATCGAACTGAATGGCGGAATTAAAGATCTACAGCAATGTCAATCTCATTTGGGTCAACTTGATGGGGTTATGCTTGGTCGAGCAGCCTATGAAAATCCTTGGATTCTAAGTAAAGTAGATTCTCTAATTTTTAATGATAAAGATCCGTGTGATTCTCGAGAAGATCTGCTACGAAGTCTATTTCAATTTTGTAATAAATTATCATCAACAGGAATTCGTCTCCATAATTTAGCTCGTCATATGAGTGGTCTATATAAGGGCGAGTCGAGGGCTAAACGTTGGAGAATAAAAATACAAGAATTACTTAAAAAAGATCCTCATGACGCTGAATTTCTCAATAAGAGTATGGAAGTATTCCACTAATTTTGATACTACTAACTCGTTTCTTCATGAGACATCTGCACCTCTATCTCAGAAATACAACTTGATAACTTTCCCAGATTGACAGGTGTTAACAAATGTTTCACGTTTTGTTTTTTACAATACTCATGAAAGTCCTCGTGCTCTGTGGAGCAACTTAAAATGATTATCGGAAAATATTTACCTTGATTGGCTCTCAATTTAATAACACAATCTTTCACCAAATCAAGCCCCAAACCAGAATGTAGAATTACCAAGCTGAAAGTCTCGGAATCAATAATTGAACTCAAATCTTTAGCTGTCTGAACAGCTTTAATCTGACAGCCCTGTAAAGATAGATAGTCAATAAGCTCATCTGACTCTGTAACTTCAGATGAAGCTATTAAGTACCGAAAAGGCTCTGCATTGAGTCTTCTTATTCTAAAGAATGGCTCATATTCATTAACTTGCTGTTCTTTGCTTGCAACTATCGGAACTTTCCATGTCACCTTCGTACCTTTTCCAACTTTGGATTGCAATGAAATAGAACCTCCTGAACAATCTGCTATTGCCTCTGCAAGTGATAATCCTAATCCAGCAAAATTTCTTTTATCACTAATTAACTCTCCACCAAGTGAGCCCTTGGTTGTGTAAAAAGGATCGAAAACATAAGCTAAATTTTGAGGTGCTATTCCGCGTCCATTATCCTCAAAAGTAATTTCAACAAATTCACTCTCCTTGTGAATCGATAATTCAATTTTTGTACTTCGATTATCCTCTAAGTTAAAGAATGAATCCATTGAATTGGCAAGCAACTGCTTTAGAACCATGAAAAAATTTGAATCGCTAATTTGTAAAAACATATCGAGCTTAAAATTACTTTTAACTGAAAAATCTACGGAGTCAAACATAGTTTTTTTTGATATTTGATCTCTAAAATCATCCATTAATTCATCAAGATTTCGAGAAGAAATAACCGTAAAACCTTGCATATACAGCTGGCTGATATCTCTTATTAATGAAGTCGCTCTTTGAACGGTTCTTTGCATAGATTGTAAACTTTGTAAATGTTTAGGGTCGCTAATAGAATTACTTAAGATTTCTAAGCCGCCCTGTAAAATCATTAAATGGTTATTAAATTCATGATTGAATCCACTGATTAGAAGTTTCATGGATTTCATTTTTCGTTTTCGAACATGATTCTTACTAATCTCATAACGTTGCGCCATATTATCCAATCTTGAGATTAATTCATCATAATTTGGCGGCTTCATCATGAAATCATCAGCACCATTGGTGAGACATTCTTTAAGACTTAACTCCTTTTCAATTCCAGATAATATCATTATTGGAATGAACTCAAACCTAGGAGTATTACGTAAAAATTTTATAATACTCAAACCTGAAACATCGGGCATCATTACATCCAGAACAACTATGTCTGGAACACTATCTTGAATAGCGTTTGTAAAATCTGAGTAGTTGTTAACAGTGGTTATTTGATATTTTTTACAAAGTTTTTTTCGAAACAGTTCGGTCGATGTCACATCATCATCTAGATAAAGAATCTTAACTGTCATAATTTTCTAACATTCGGATTTTTTCTACATCATCGAGTAAACTCACCAATGTGACCATTTGCATTCCACAATACTGATAAACCTCGATATTCCTCACGATTTTCAAATCTCTCGACTAACTTTGTATTCGGCTGAACTCCAGCAAACAAGTCGAAGTAGGGATTGGTTCTGTCACCGGATAAGAAAAATCTAAATCGAAAAGAGTAATTTGTCTCGGATTTTATTATCCTACGATCAAGTTCCGCATAAACATTACCTAAGTTCAGCTTTGAAGTACCTAATTCAAAATCTACAAAAACTACTGACTTTGTTCCTATCTTTTTCACTTTCTCCGAGACAACATGATATTTAACCTTTTGAGAAGAGTTAATCATCGCAACCTGTGGAACGATCATACCCTCTCCACTGTTAACTTGCTTATATTGCCCCCACCACATGGCAATAGTTAGGCAAGCTAATGCACTCATACCCAAACTTACTCGTTTCAGAAAAGCCGAATGCATTCCTATATCAATCGGAGTATTTACACTCTGCTTCAGTTTTAGTTGTTTCAAGGTAGTATCATTGGGCTTTAGATCTACGTTTTTCGACTGATTAATAATGTCTATTTTTCTAAATTCAGAATTTTCTACTTCCTTTTGTATTTTGGGTGCTTCAGCTAAATCAATATTTACATTACTTTTGTCGGCTTTCAAAGAATCAGGCAGATCTAAATCAAATCCGTACTTTTTATCGGTTTTATTTGACTCGGTACGTTTTAACAAAGCACTATTATTAGAAGTGTTAATTCTCTTAAATGTCTCGTTTTTTAATCCGGAAGCAGCCTTGCTACCATGGCTAACTCTCAGTTGGCTCTCCGCATTGCGATTATTTGCGTAATTTTCTTGAGCCTCCGAACTTACTTGAATATCCTCATTCTCAACAGATTTTTTCCCAGGAATCTGAACTAAACTTGGTCTATCAGTAATATTTTCATTATTAGAACTAGCAGTAGTCTCGGGAGAGTCGCAATGCTTTAATTTTCGATTTTTCTTTAATTGACGTTTCACATTTCTCCCATCATTCCATGCTTTATAAATTAACTAAGCTAAAGTAAGTATTTGAATCTAAATCGACCAACTCTTTACAGACTTAAATACAACAGATCAAAGTCGAAAGATATTCAATTAATTAAAAGCTCCACTACCAGCATCAATTGAGAATTTGAAATACTGACTTCGGTTTATCTATTTGCTATGCTGACGGTTATGCAGAATACAACTTTACTCGTTACAGGGGCATGCGGGCTAATCGGCTCTGCTATGGTCAAATCTCTTCATAAGCAATTCAATTTAGTCGTTGGTGTGGACAACAATCAACGCTCTAAATTTTTCGGATCTCATGGCGACACGTCTGACATCCGACAATTTTTGATAGAAAATATTGACAACTATAAACACAGTGACCTTGATATTCGTAATCGAGATGGAGTCCTGAAACTGATCAAAGAAACCCAACCTTCAGCTTTGATTCACTGTGCGGCCCAACCTAGCCATGATCTTGCGGCTAATATTCCGTTTGAAGATTTTGAAATTAATGCTTTATCCACCTTGAATTTACTTGAGGCCACAAGACAATTTGCTCCAAATACTAATTTCATATTCCTCTCAACCAACAAAGTTTATGGAGACCATCCTAATTTACTACCTCTAAAAGAACTTGAAACTCGTTTTGAATATGCCTTGAAGATAAACGAAAATGGGATTGACGAAACGATGAATATCGATCAGTGCACACATTCGCTTTTCGGCGTAAGCAAGGTAGCTGCAGATTTACTCGTACAAGAGTATGGCAGGAATTTTGGAATGTCTACAGTTTGTCTTCGAGGCGGCTGTTTAACGGGCCCTGCGCATCGAGGCGCAAAGCTTCATGGCTTTCTTAGTTACCTTGGAAGGTGTATTGCCAAAGATATGAAATACACCATTTTTGGTTATAAAGGTAAACAAGTGCGAGACAATATTCATTGTGATGACGTTGCAAACTTAGTACGCCTAATAATAGATAAACCGGTCAGAGGAGAGGTTTTTAATCTAGGTGGGGGTTCCGAAAACTCTTGTAGTATGCTAGAAGCAATACAAGCTTTTGAGACAATTTCCGGACGTAAATTAAGGTATCAGTATGACGATAAACACCGAACTGGGGATCACATTTGTTATTACTCGAATTTATCCAAATTAAAGTCGGCATATCCTAGTTGGAGAATAGAAAAAAGTTTGGAAAAAATTTACGAGGAAATTTATAAATCTTGGATTGATTAGTGCACCACAGCTAAAGTAGATAAACTTTATGTATTGAAAATAGGGCCTAGTGAATCGGTATTGTCATTTAACCACTTGTAGGTATCCTCTACCACCGTCTGTATAGAATATTGCGGATTCCAGCCTAGCGATTCATAACTCGACTTACCATCTAAAAGCAAAATTGGAACATCATTTTTGTGAGTCTGACTAATCGATT
Source organism: bacterium (assembly GCA_036339875.1). Taxonomy (GTDB): domain Bacteria; phylum Muiribacteriota; class UBA6191; order UBA6191; family UBA6191; genus JAYZAC01. Next base: position 56,066 of record JAYZAC010000099.1, read on the forward strand.
CAATAAGAACATTATGACCGGAAATTTGTTGAGCCATTTTGGTCAATTCCATTAAAGATATACTATTTTTCATTCCTCCAGCAACTTGATAAAGACTTTGTTTACCAACTTCAGCCATCACTCTAATAATGGACTCTACAGCATCTTTGATATGCAATACTCCACGCACCTGTTTACCACTGCCCCCAAATCCAAAATACTTTAAAGGCTTTTGGTACATATGAGCTGCCAACCAATAAGTTAAAAATCCCTGATCAACTTTACCCATTTGCCAAGGTCCTGCAATGACACCAAATCTTATGCTACTGGCTTCTAGACCGTAGGTGCAAACGTACTCCTCCACTAACATCTCAGCAGCTAATTTACTTGAACCATAAAGTGAACGATATCCACCAAATGTTGGAGTTTCAATCCCTAAACCCTCGTAAGTTCTATAAGACTCATTATCTCTTGGAGAACACCATTTCAAACGCGTTTGATCTGCCACTGTAGGAATCTCTTGTAACAAGGCTACGGGATATACCCGAGAGGTTGAGATGAACAAAAACTTTGCCTTGTTTATCCTAGCCCATTCTAGACAATTTATAGCTCCTAATAAATTAGTATCGAGTAAATACTGGGGTGAACCATTCATACCAGCTTGAACACTAGGCTCCGCCGAACATTCTATTAAACATTCAGCGCTAAGATTCTTCCATTCTTTGGGGCTTCTCACATCAGCTTGAATAAATTCAATACCAGCTTTTTCTAAACGAGGTAACTGTAAATGGGACCCATTTCTTATTAAATTATCCAAGCAAATTACACGACACTCAGGTCTTAAATTCTTGATAGCAAGAGCAAGACTCGATCCTAGAAAGCCAGCTCCTCCTGTTATTAAGACACTTTCGAAATTAATTTCCATAAATCAACCTAAATAACCCAGTTTTTTTAATCGCTGATATTGCTCATCACCCAATGGAACTTTCAGAGAAGCTTTTTGACGATATATATCCTGATGACTGAAACAAGGCTCATTTTCTAAATCAAGCAGCTCAGTTAGAACCCTCCCATCCATTTCATAAGGTATCTGTAAGCCCACTGAATGTAATAAAGTTGGAGCTATATCTTCTAATCGAGCCGGAAATTTTAATTTTTTATTCTTTGCTATTTTATTGCCTGAACAAAATAAAATACCCTCCATACGATGATTACCGGAATGATTAACACCCGGCTCATCCCACAGCATATTACGCTTAAATTCTTGACCGCCTCTAGATATGTAAGAATAATCTCGCATATTCAATACTAAATCAGGAGCTTTCCAGACAAAGGGGCCATTATAAGTCTCTTCCGCCAGGAATACTTCATCGACTATGCGATTACCATTATCTCGCAAAGATAGTAAATCTTGGATCAGTTCCGCTCTTATGGAATAATATTCCTCTGAATTCGGCTCAATCCATCCATGCTTGAATCGATCTCTTCTGTGTATATAAACATTTCCAAAAAGACCTGCTACAAAACACTTCAAGCGCTCAAAGTCCAATGCCTCAAAACATTTTTGCTGCGGAGGTACTCTTTCTTGCCAGAATCCAAAATGACAAAGAAATGAATATATTTTTCGAGTAAGATAACCGCCTCGCCAAGCGGGATGTTTACACATTGCATCAGTAAGTGCGTCAACGTCAAACTTGAGATACCCTAATTGGAGCAAGTAATGATTGAGGTAGATATCTTTTTGTAGCTCACCAAACCCATGGTCGGAGACTATAATTATTGTAGGTGAGCCTCCCACTTCATTAAGTATTTTACCAATCGACTCATCTATTTTTCTGAAGACATTTCTGACCACATGTTCATATTTCCAACCGCGTCCCCCTGTTACAAAATCTTGTTGGGCATAAAATGCGTGCAAAACCCTATCCAGACCTACCCAAACATTACACAATATATCTGTTGGAAACTCACGTCGAAGATCTAAAAGCATTTTAGTCCGAGCTTCTATCATAGAAAATACTTGCTGAACAAAATAATCCATATCTTGGTACCAAAATGACATTACATCAATAAGAACTTCTGGGTGCTTTTGAAGAATGTATTCTTGAACTCTAGGATTTTGTGTAAGCTGTTTTACTGAGGGAGTATGCATTCCACCAATCATGTAACTGCGGTCAAGACGCATGATTTCTGCAGGAAAAGTTAAGGGCATATTAATGATAGCCGCACTAAAACCAGACTCTTCTAGATAATCCCAAAAACCCCTAGTTTGTCTATCAATACTGGTATTTAATACAGGTTCATAAGTTTGTAATGGAACCTCTCCAAAGTCATAAATACCATGCTTACCTGGATTAACACCGCAAGCAAAACTTGACCAGGCTTGAGGAGTTAATGGAGGAATTGTTGAAAGTAGCGAGTTATAACTACCGTTCTGCGAAAGACACTTTAAATTTGGAAGATCCCCCTCGTCCATTAACTGACGTGTGAGATAAAAATCAGCCCCATCTATACCAAAAATAACGCATTTTTCCACCGGTTTCAGTGTAGCATGATTAAGTGATTGCATGGATTTAAGCATTATTATAGTTAGCCACCAGCACGATTTTTTTTTAGATAGCTTATTAAAAAGCATTTCTGATCAAGAAAATTTGAACAACTATGAAATTCTTCTTCTACATAATCTACATTCAGATTATAAAAGCCCATTTTCGATTAGAGAATTTACTAACCCTAAGCCACTTGGATTGTCAGAAAATTTAAATTTTTTAATCAAGCAAGTTCAAAGTCCTATTAGTTTGATTTTAAATCCCGATACAGTACTACCAAGTCTTTGTCTGCAGAAATGCCTCGAAAAGCTCAAATCTGATCATGTGCTAAGTTGCCCTGCCTTCCATCCCGAAGGTAGAAGACTAGTTAATCTTAGACCTTTCCCTACCATTAAAGACATTTTATGGGAGCGTTTCATAGAACCTACTTCAAGGCTTAAAACTCAAGCTAAATTAGAATTGAAGCCAGATAATAACTGTTGGCTACAAGGCTCTTTTTTAATGGCAGAAACCAAAGTTTTTCAAAAAGTAGGTTTTGACCCGAGTTACGCTTTGTACTTTGAAGATGTTGATTTTTTTCGAAGAGCTCGTCGGCTAAATATAGCCGTACAATATGAACAATCAACATACTATGTGCATGAACATTGCAGAGCTAGTAGTGAATTATTTTCAAGCGAATTTTGGATTCACTGCCGATCTGCAATTCGTTATTTCATGGGATTCTAGTCAAGCTTTCAAGTAACATTTCGCTGGACTATTAACCATACCTGTACCCTGAGCACGATGAGATCTCACTATTAGCTCAAACTCCCTAACTCGCCAATCGTATGCTTCGTTTGTTACTAAGGAAGCATATTCGTCAGGCCAAATCGATATACTGATTGTGTACAGTGAAGCGAGTAAATTGAGTTTTTCGAATTCAAATACGAGGGTGGCTTCTCCCCTACTGAGATCTATACGCTCTTTTAATCTATAATTATTTGTAGCCATCACCATTAGATTATCATTCCGAAAAAATTCTAAACGAAATAAAGGGTTGTACACTTGATCTAAATTAATTTTGACCGTTACTTCTATTTTTAGGGTTTCTCCTGAGCTAATCGTTTTGACTTCGTGATTGTCGAAGTTTAATAACCTAACAAATTCAATATTTATCTGATCTGGACTTAAACCGCGAGGAGCTGGAGGCAAAACACTGGGGGCATATAATCCTTTTTCTTCACAACGTTTCAGGTACTCGCCTAACACTTGGTCGGTATCGGAATGCATGATTACTTGTCCACTTTCTAGCAAAAGCAACTCATCACACAAATGAGCAATCTCAGACATATTGTGAGAAGCAATTAGAAGCGACGATCCTTCACGAATTAGATCTCGCATACGACCCATACATTGTCGTTGAAACGCCAAATCACCCACGGATAAAACCTCGTCAATTAGCAGTAAATCAAATTGCTGATATAGAATATAAGCGATTCCCAAACGCATGCGCATTCCAGCGGAATATTCTCTTACGGGTCGATGAATAAATTGACCAATTGCAGCAAATTCCAAGATTGTTTTCAAAATTTCATGTAAGTGTGAGTCTGGATATCCATGACAAGCATTCATCATAAATAAGTTTTCATAACCACTAAAATCTGGATGAAATAACAGATTTAGGTCAATTGCTGTTAGGCATTTGGGGGGTCTTATGATCTCACCCTCAAAAGGTATTAAACCTGCAACAGCCCTGAGTAGGCTACTTTTTCCAGCGCCATTATCACCCACGATTCCAATCGCTTGGCCTTTGTTCAAAGAAAAGCTTATAGGTTGTAACCCCCAGTGACTTTCCCCTTGAAAAGGATCTGACTGAGAGAATAAAGTCCCAGCCCCTCTTGGAGTGTCATAGCGTACTACTAAGTTTTTAACCTCTAAATTGACCATACAGTATGCTAACAAATTCAAACCCGAACTGCGCTTTTGGGATTTTCATTTGTGATAAACTTGAAGGTATGTTCGCCGTAATTGTTAACCAAGAGGCCAAAGAGTACTCAGACAAACTTCTAGAAAGAGTCTTAAGTTACTTAAAAATTCATGACAAAATTTTCGAATTATTCAATTATACTTCATCACATAAGTCAGTCGAAGTTTTTAAAAGTGCCTTAAATTCAGATAATTCAACAATGATTTTAATGGGTGGAGACAGAAGTCTTCGTCTTTTAATTCAGACCGCTATCGATTCTAATATCAAAAAGAACATTGGACTTATTCCTATTGACTCAACGAACAAATCATCTGAATGTCTACAAATTTCCAAAGATATAGAAGAAGCATGTGAAATGATTTGTATAGGCTTTAGCTTGAATATCAGTTTAGGTGCCGTACAACTAGATAATGGAGAAATTTATTATTTCCATCACTCGGCTAATGTAGGTTTAAAGGCTGAAATTATCCATCAAACTGCATCCTTGAAATCTAACAAAATCACTCATAAAGGATTTTATACTATTAATTCACTTCGAAAAACTCTGCTTGAAAGACCCAAAAAATTTGATGTCCATTACTCCGATCAGACTCTTGTGGGAACAGGACTCATAATAGGTAATGGTGAGATTTTGGATAAATCATCGGATCTTACAATAAAAAGACTATTAAGCAGCAGTCTCCATTCATGTTTGTTAACTGACAATAGTAAGTTGCCAGTTGCTGAATTTCTGCTGAGGGATAAACTAGGCGACTATTCTAAAATGAAACAAGTCGAACTGTTTGAATCTGAAGAAATACTAATTCATAAGCCAAATATCCCTATCTCCGTCGATGGTGAGTACGTCGGAAATACGCCCGCAAAATTTTGGCGACTTTCAAATGCGTACCCAATTATCACTAACGATTACAAATCAGAGTTACTTAAAAAGTATTAGGCTTCTTTTGAAAATCTATCCAGAAGATTAAGCACATCAGTATTACTCTCGCAATTACAGAGTGCTTCTCTGAATATTGTATAGCTTGGAGTCCCTTTAAGATACT
>JAYZAC010000100.1:0-12455 GCA_036339875.1 bacterium
GCCTGTTATTACTAATAAAATTAGTGCCACATTAAATATCAATGAAAAAGAGACATATTTATATTCATTTATAACTTCTGACCAAGACGCTGGGGATGTCTTGAGCTACTCTGTTAACGCATCGCAGGCCCTTAGTGCTACTATTACTAATCAAGGAGTACTAACACTCATTCCGACTGCGGATGCTGCAGGAAGCTACTTAGTAAGTGTATCAGTAGCCGACTCGAATGGAGCCTCAGACAGTAATTCGTTCTCTCTTAATGTTGCCGAGCAGAATAATCCTCCCGAATTAGAGCCCATAGCGGAGCCTCTATATGTAAACAGAGCATCTGTATACACGGCTCAATTGTATGCTAGTGATCCTGAAAATGATGCAATCACATATTCTTTCGTGAGTAAACCTACTAACGTAGAGATTGATCAAAATACAGGTCTTTTAACAATCACACCTCTAGCCGATCAAACTCAAGAGTTTCAGGTGCGCGTAAACGATTCACAGAATCAATTCTCAACGCCTCGCACAGTAAAATTGCAGTTTACAGATAAACAGCCTCCAGTAATTACATCTGTTCCTAATCAAGTGGGAAGAGTTCTTACACCGTATAGCTATGAAGTGCTATCGGATGCACAGAATTACGTAGTGAGGCTAATTAGAGGACCCATCAATATGGTGGTTCCTCAAAATACTAACTTGATAAATTGGACTGCTGACTTTAACCAAGATTTGGGTATAGATGAATCAGGAGTCCATATTGTTGAAGTCCGTGTACAAGCCGATGTGGGAGGCGAGACTTTAGAATCTGACCCGCAGAGGTTTTTACTTACGATCAACAAAGAAAATGAAATCCCCGTTCTTGAATACACCAGAGATCTTAATGATAATCCAATAAGCACCTACGACGCACTTCAAGGTGCCGCATTCTTCAGAACAGTTCTTAAGCTTACAGACGAAGATGAAACCGATTTAGCACGCCTAGATTTTTATTTTGCTAACACGAATAAATCTAGAGAAACTGTTGCAAATACTAACTCTCAAGCTATTGCGCAATTAAGTGAGAAACAAGGCTCGGTTCGTATCGAAAATGGTAAAGCCATTAAGGAAATCGATTTACTCTGGACTCCTGATAACGGAGCCTCATTTGCAGTGTCTGAAGGTCAAAATAACAAATTTACGATCCTGGCTAGCGATGGTATTAGTGAAGCTACATCAATTACTATCAATTTCAATGTCACGAACGTGAACGACCCACCTATATTGAATGCGGACGAAAATCAAGGTGGAACAGAAATTGGCTATGTAGATCAAGTTTACAGAAAAGACTTTTTTGCAAGAGATATTGATAATCAAAAAGTTTTCTTCTGTCTGGATACCCAAGCGTTTTTCGATTTTACGGTCATCGATAATTTAGGTAAGTACCCTAGTTTAAGTCCAATTGATCAAGTCGGTGGATTTAACGTTCTCAATGACAATGGAATTTTAAGTTTCACGGGTGATGGAGAAACCATAGTGAATGGTAATCTTCCCGATAACCATATCTGTACTCAAGGACTTGATGTTACTGACGATCCTTCTCCAGAAAAAGGTCGCTTGAGTAAAGCTACGTTAGTATGGACACCGGACGATACTTGGATCGAAAGAGAGCCATTTCCAAATTTAACTTTGACCCTATTTGACGGTATTAGTCCAAATCCAATCGCAAATGCATTCAACTTAAAATTAGCTCCGATTATTGACAATCTAGTTCCAGATATTCAATACGTTGGTGAAGAAGTTGCAATATCAGGAGGCGGCATTTTATCTACTCCAAATCAACTAAATGTAAAATTTATTCGTTCTGATGGTTCTATATCAGCTGTGACAGAAGTTTATGATTTAGGAATTCGTGGTAAAGGTAAATTTGTTGTACCCGAGGATGCTGCCAGTGGATTTGTTTCGGTTGGCTTTACCTCATTCTCTAGCCCCGTTCCCTTTACAGTTTTAAATGGTAAAACATCTACTTTAATAGGAAGCACTGACGAAGATCAAGATCTTCTATCCATACCAGCTGGCATTGCATCAACTTATGTAACTGCTGATACTGCTTTGCTCTTTGTTACTAATCGAGATTATCACACCATCCATGTATATAAACATACTAGTGAGAAAACCAGTTTAATTGGAATAGTTGCCGGTCAACAGGGTAATTCAGGAGATGTAGATGGAAACAATTCTATCTCTCTACTAAATAAGCCTACAGGGTTATCGATAGCTAATTATAAAGGCGAACATTATCTCTTAGTGGCAGATACTAGTAACAACAAGATAAAAGCCGTAGATATTAGCGATTTAGTTGATGATCATCTTTACGATGAGGTCTGGACAACAACAACTTACACAATTGCTGATAGCAAGCATTTAAATAGACCGTACAAGGCTATACAGCATTCAGACCCCACAAGTAGTAGCTATTTTTATATAGCTAATACCTTTGGAAATACAATAGAACTTCTTTACACCGGTGATAAAACCTTCAACACCTTATCAGCTCGAGAATCAAGTGAAACCACCGATACCTATAAAACTGTAAATAATAAAGTGCTTGTCAATATTGGTGATCAAGATGTAAGAGGTAGCACCAATACTTATGCAGTGGCAGGTAGTGGTCATGCTCGTAATGACATACTGGGTAATGTATTTCACCCCGTCGACTTACAGATGGTGGAGAGCGGTGGAAGCTATCGTATATTAGTTTCTAACTACGCTAATCATAAATACTCATTCAACTCTTCATTTAGACTATTCAAGGGCGAAGAGTCTGATCGTAATAATACTAACAGTAATGATATCGCTGATCCCTACAAAGTTAAGGACTTCAATATCGACGCTATGTCCTTAGCTAAGTACAGTCCTGAAACGTTGTACGATGGTGATGTATTACTGGTGACCTCATCTAATCATAATTTACTAGGAACAACCGAGGGCATGACAACGTTAGAGGTTACCACTACCGCAAATCAAACTGACCTCGCTAAGTATTATATTACTGGACCCGATACTTATTTTAAGGAACCTAATACTTTGGCTGATGATTTACACAGCGATACCAAATTTACATCTGAAAATGAACTTGAAAAAATTCCAAGTAGACAGCGGACCTTATATCAAACTTATGAATTAGATTATTCAACATCAGTGGTCGATTCGGGTTATATCTCCAATCCCAATGATATAACAGCAAGAGCAACTACATACATCAAGTACGACACTAAAGAAATTGCGATAACGCCAATTGATAATAAGTCCTTCTATTCGATCTCAGGTGCAATTATTACAACATTACCTAGCGAAATTGGCGATCGGGCGCCTGGAGAGCCAACCTATTACGACACGAATCGAGATGGTATTGCTGATTTATGGTTACCTATACCTGATCTAGGCGAAGTTTTTGTCTTTCCTGGTACAGCTGGTAGCTATCCAGATGCTCCGTTGTCGTTCGATATGCAAAACTACTGGAAATTTGGATCATCTGCCATAAGTGATGATTGTAACGCAATCCAATGTATGCGTGGAGTAAATAAAGTAGCGTTCGGCCGAATAATACCTCAATTGAGAAAAGAAGCAACTACAACTAATCAAACAATTATATTAGGCGATGATATGGTGATTGTAGTACCTTTCACTAAACATTATATCGTGGTAGAGGGTCATGGATGGACTTATGACGGTAGTAGCACCCTAGGAACTCCACCTACTTCTACAGGTAATTCTACTGCATTACTTCCCGATATAAATTTCCACATAGATCGAGATCAAAGTCAAAATGGGGTCGACCGGTGCTGTACTAACTCGGATTGTTCCTCAACGGCACTTTGTTCAGATAGCCTTGGAAATAAACCTAGTAATACTGTTTCTTTCAAGAACCCACAAACTTCCCAAGAAATAAACTTCCCATACAGTGTACTAGAATTACAGGATGACAATAATCCAGAAAATGTTTGTATAGGCTCATTTACAATGCATCATTTACAGCAAACCTGTAAGTTCGGTTCGGTTGATGCATCAACCTGCTTAAGCGATCCAGATAATCCGGCTGGACCTGGTGATATAACTCTTGCCCATGAACTCGATGAGACCACCACTCCGAAGTTTTCTGACTTAAGAGATCCTTTGCGAATGTTAGAGCAAATGGTACTAACCTATGAGCCAACTCCAGGTCAAATCACGAAATCACTATCATTGAAAATTTTACAATCTGGACCAAAATTAGTATCTGTTGATTTAGCTGTCCCCACCGTAGTTACACCACAGTGTGGAGAGCCATTTATTCGCACAGGTTTTGAACTAACTGCATTAGAGGACAAAAACGAAAATAAGAAACAACCTTACGCTGAAGAACCTCCCGATACGAGGAAAAAGGATTCTATCTTTTATATTGATGTTGAAGGAAAACTCCAGTTTATCGACTTTGATGAGGATAATGCTCAATCTCTATATGGTAAGCCGGTACCCACCGACTTTGCACAGACCATCTTTCAAATAAAAGAACCTGATGGTAGTACCATTGCGAGTTCATCAGATTTCTTACTTTATGACGTAACTGGTGATGGCACTCCCGACCTTCTTTCACTCCATCCAACAGAAAGAAAATTGATCATAACGAAAGGTTCAGGGAATAGGTTATTACTTTTCAATCCTCCATCTACCGAAAACGTCCAAGTACTTAACACATTACCAGACCCGGTTAGAGTCAACGTAGTCAAGTCCAATTCGGCAGACCCACTAAGTACGGCAGCTCATATTGTAGATATCGTAGTTACGAATGCAGGAGCTAGTTCTACCACTGTATATGAACACTTCAATACCGATGAAGAAAGCCCTGGAAGATGGTTTAAGTTAGGGGTAAGCTTTGAAGTAGGAGATGTAGGCAATCGCTATGGGGATGCCGTAATAGAAACAAGTAATATATTTACTGGTAGAAATGTGGGACAAGCAGCTGAAACAGTATATGGACATGCCGTTTGGGATAGATATCATTATGGTGCACATGCCCCCGGGGAGTATGCCCATATCGGGTTGGCCTCTACAGAAATAAGCACTAAGGGAATTATTGGGCTTCAATCCAATCCTACAAAGAATGCTTCTGTACTAACAGCACTACCTCTAACTTCACCTACCATATTCAGGTCTACCCGTAGTTTTGGACTAACTACTGACCCAACAATTTTAGAACATATAGATTTAAATCGCGATGGCATAAGCGACATCGTAGTATTGGATTCAAATAATGGTATTCTTACTAATATATTCTCAAATTCCAGTACTGGTCTCACCTTTGACCAACAGCCATATTTTTATCCAACTGAGAGAACTGGTGGAATCGCCTTTGGAGATTTAGACCAGCGACGTGATCGGAATAATATAAAATCCACTGATATTGTTGTATCAAACTTCAACAAAAACTCAGTAACTATATTCTTCAATGGAGGTATACCAATCTCTGAAGAAACTACAAATAGCTTCTCATTTTTGCATCCAGATTATCCAGCCCAGACGATTTCAGTTGGTCGGGGTCCCCGAGGACTTACAGTTGCAGATTTAAACAATGATGGCATGCTGGATATAGCAGTAGCTAACAAAATAAGTGATAATATAAGCGTCATTTACGCGAAAACTGTTGACCCCGTTACATTCGAAAACCCAGTGTTCTATTCCGTTGACAATTCCCCCATCAGTGTACTTGCTATGGCTACTCGAACGCATGCTGGTGAAGTCAATCCCATTCTCGATTTAGTTACAGTAAACAATCAGGGAGAATCTATAACAATATTACGCAATAAATCGAAGATTGGATCTTACACAAAGGGATTCTTCAAACCGCAAACTGTTGGAATTGCTGAGTATAGTCCCAGCCATCATCGAACTATTGACGCAACCTCAGGTCAAATAAAAGATCCATTTCTTGAAAAACCATTCTTAATTGAATCTGGCGATTTTGGTAATTTAACATCTTATACTTCCAATATATTACTTGCTCATCCAACCGTGACCTCTATGGATTCTATTTATCAATCTCAGTTCGAGACAGAATCCCTTCGTTACAATAATCTTGTAATTGGCTATCGCTCAATGATTTATAATGTCAAAAATATTGGTGACAAAAATCATAGTGCGCATCGGTCCGCTATCTCTAGTTTTACTGTCAATGCAGACGCTAGTTTACGACTTGATTCGATGTACAGCTTAAGTGCAGAAAGCGCCGTGAAAAGCTTAATTTCGAGCGGTGGTCGAATCTACTTTACGGTAAACTCAATTAGTGATCGTAGTTACACGTTAGAAACCAGCACTGAAGACAGTTTACATACTTCCGCCTCACTATATTCATTACTACTCGATGCCGATCTGATTTCAGATCCACCTAGTTTAGTATCCACAGTACCGCACCTGACCAATTTTGATATTCTTAACGAAGAGTTTGGCGCTGGGATTGAGGCTATGTCATTTGCTGCTAATTCGACTTCTGGAGATTCAGTATTCGCTGTTCACTCTGGTAAAAATCGCGGAATATTAAAACTCGATAACTTAACATCGGGAACTTTTCAATCCAATTATCTCGTGAATACTCGCCGTGAAACCCCCAGTCAATCGAATGACTCTTCAACTGTTTTGAGTGAGAACATACAACTTCTGAACCCAGGAGGTATGACTATTGACTATAATAATCTAACTTTAATTTCAGTTGATCGTGGTAATGAATTTATCCGCATCACAGACTTACAAGATTCGATAACTAGAACAATGCAACTTCGCGGTAGTGAGTCACCGAAACTATCAAATGTAGTTGACATAACCAACCAATCAGATACTTTTAATTACTATGCTATTAGTTCCGATCGAAAGTTGTATTTAATTAACCCAAGTGATAGTCCTATATCGGTGACAACACAAGTCTTTGATTCTGATCCATTCAACTCACCACCTCATTCGACTATGAATTGGTTTGAAGTAAAATCTAGAGATAATTATCTATTCATCGCTGCACGAAATAATAATGAAAACCCAACTGCTGGATATATTTATCGAATTAACTTAGATACGATTCCATTACAAGTAGAAATCTTTAGTTTTGATAATGGCATAAACGGCTTTGATATAAACTTAGCCGGAAATATGTTGTATTACAGTGAATCGCAAACCTTTCAGATTAAGCAAGTTGACCTCAGTGTTACGCCAATTAACCCAACCACATTAGTAGGTAGTTTTGGAATTGGAGGCCATTTTGATGGTCCTGCACCGATTGCTCTAATCAACAAACCTGGAGACCTCATTTTAAACAGCAAAGAAGACCTACTCTACTTCATAGATGGAAGTTCCATTAGATCCATTAATCTGGATGATTCTATTTCAGGAGAATATCAAGTAGCAACTATTTCGGGAGACCCTTTCCGAACAGGTATCCTCAATAGTGATGGTCAGAGAGCATTATTTATTAAACCAGCATATCTATATTATGAAACTCGCTCCGGTAAAGACATTATCTACATAGCCGATGAACTTGCTCACAATATACGAAGAGTGGAAGTAAAACCTTAATGGATTTATCAATTGTCATCCCAATATTTAATGAGGAAGGCAGTCTCCCCTCTTTATTTCATCAAATTAAGGAAGTCTTAAAAGTATCGCAAAAGAACAATCTTAAATGGGAATGTTTACTAGTAGATGATGGTAGTCAAGATTCGAGCTGGTCTAAAATGTTGGAGTTGGCTGCTGGAGATAATCGCTTTAAGTTCATAAAATTTCGGAGAAACTTTGGCCAAACTGCTGCATTAGCGGCGGGCATAAGAGGTTCAAGTGGAGATTGGGTCGCTACTTTGGATGGAGACATGCAAAATGATCCTAATGACATATTACCACTATATCAAAAAGCCACCATTGAAGGTTGGGATGTAGTTAGCGGATGGCGTAAAAATCGGAAAGATTCTTTTTTACGCAGTCAAGTTAGTAAAATCGCCAACAGACTGGTTTCTAAGATATCTGGATTAGAGTTACACGACTATGGATGCAGTATGAAAATCTACCGTCGCTCTGTTCTTGATAAATTGAAACTTTATGGAGAGATGCATCGATTTTTACCTATATATGCGAGCCTTAAAGGTGCTAAAGTTTGCGAAATGGCAGTCAATCACAGACCAAGAGAACAAGGAGTGTCAAAGTACGGCTACTTAAGAATCGTTAGAGTTTTGGTAGATATGCTCCTATTTAATTTTCTATTTCGTTCTGGTAAACCTTTTCAATTTTTCGTGAAGATAGGAGTAATAGCACTACTTATTGGGTTAGCTACTTTAATTGCTGTCCTAATCAGTCCACCCACCATTAAACTTCTAATATTTTGGTCTCTCTTTGGATTATTAGCAATTCAGATAGCTGCATGGATGGTCCTGTTTGGATTGATTGTCGAATTGATTCTTCGAACTCACTATTTAGCACAACAAGAGACTCAATATGAAATAATTGCATTGAAGCATTTATCATCACATCCCGATTTGAATTTAGCCGGACCAGTTGCAACTAGAAGAAACGACAGCCTTCAGAATAAATCAGAATTCCTTCCGAACGATGAAATACTTAATTAACAATCTTAGCTATTTCAATGATTGATAAAAGTATTTCAAGCACTCTTGTACGATGTCTTCTTGATTCATATTTTCAGTGCTCTTTAAGTTCTCAACATACTTAACAGAACTACGAATTTCTGATGCAGTAAAACCTAACTGCTTCAAGGCCGAATTAACCGTATCATTATCATTGCCCGATGAAGAATTTGATTCAATCAATTCGCTATCTATACTTGCTATCAGCCCAACCTTTTCCGCTAAGCGATTTGCTTTATCATGACAGTCTAAAATCACCTGAGACAATATTTTTTTACCGGCCCCTACAATTTTTCCGAAAGTTTTTGGATCTTTGCTGAGAATTGATTGGATAATATCTTCAGGAGATAATGCTGAAAGAAAACTGAGTGCAATTTTTGGACCTACTTTATTAGCCCCCAAAAGTAACTCGAAAACCTCCAACTTAAGCAAGCTATCAAAACCATATAACGACATCTCTTTATCGCCTACTACATGATAGGTGTAAAGTTCTTGCTCTTGCCCAACGGCTGACATTTGTATTTCAGTAATTTGATCAACTCGAATTGTAAATCCCAAATTTCCAGTATTTAAGATAACTCGTCCTGGTTCACGCAACAGCAAAACACCTTTCACGTACGAAATCATTTCAGTCCTTTTTCTTAGTTTTGGCTTTTTCTATGTTATTAACATGCGTCTCGTAGTTCTTCTTTGGCATAAGATGCCTAATCTCTTGAATTTTTTTCGACGCCGATAAAAACTGATTTTTAGATAAATAATCTCTTACGCTTGCCATAACGTTCTGTATTTTTTGAGTTTTGCTTAAGCCTCTCACAGAATCGACAGCGAGTCGGTTGTCTTTATATACGTCATAAAGAGCATTATATAACTTCACTGTAACTGCGT
This sequence comes from bacterium, assembly GCA_036339875.1. Classification (GTDB taxonomy): domain Bacteria; phylum Muiribacteriota; class UBA6191; order UBA6191; family UBA6191; genus JAYZAC01. Next base: position 9,514 of record JAYZAC010000100.1, read on the forward strand.
ACTCTTCTTTGTCAAAAGATTCTTTCGCTTTACGATAAAAAGCATTTGCATTAGTCCTTAATCGTCTACCATCTTCACGAAATAAATTTAGTTTCTCTTTACTAGTTAAATCTTGATCTACAATTAGAACTTTGCTGTAATTTTTCAGTCGTTCAATACGTGTCTTTTGATCTTCTACCATTTTTTCAAATTGGCGTAACTCACTACTGGTTTTTTTAAGTTCTTCCTTCAAATTTAGTCGAGAATTTTCAGAATATTTATGATAAATGATGAGAGCCAGTAGCATAGGTAATAAATAAACTAACCACGAAGCAAATTTTGCATAGGGTATGATAACTGGACCATCTTGCTTGACATCTGTAACATGGATTTGGGGAATAACATTTAACGACTTTGGTGCAAGTTCTTTTTCAAGTTTTGCTAACCTCTTACGTGCGAAATCTAACTGTTCATCTAGCTTTTTTATTGGGCATGTTTCTATTAGTTCTATACAACTCAGAACAGCATAGTAGTTTTTAGATTTCTGAATAATTTCCCAGGTCTTATCATAAAGATTTTCACTGGAATCTTGGCATAATTGCCTTAAGGCATTGGATCTAACTCTTTGGTCCGGATCTTCCAAACACTGAAATAATAGTCCTACTTGTTCTTCACGACTACGCTCACTTACAGTAGTGTAAGCTTCCAAAGCATTAGCTCTAACGCGACTATCAGAATGTTCGATATACTCTTGAAGAATCAACTCTATACGAGTAGTGGGCAAATTTGTACTTAATCTGGGAAGTACTCGCATGATCTTACTTAATACGAATGGATCATTCTCAAAATATATGGCTCCCAAAAAATAATAACATTGCTCTGAAGTAATTTTCTTCTTCTCAAAAATCTCTAGAGCCTTAACTCTATATGCTGGGTCAGAAGATTGTAAAAGGCTAACAGGATCCATCAAGAAAAGAGGAAAGTTAGTAATATTATACCGAGATCTAATTTGAAAAAGAGCTCTCTTGACCGCGTAAGAAATATCCTGAGGTCCTTCATCACGCGAAAGATCGACTAAAAATCGTATTAATTCACGATGCTGGGGTTTGATCTTATGCCCCAACTGATCTAGGATTCTAATCTTAATTTCATCGTTATTAGCACTTCTTATTGCTTGTATAATCTCTTGTTCTGATGCCATGCTTCTTTACCGTTTCTCTACGATTATCGAATCATAATCCGATAGGGTTTATAAGCATATGATTCGTTCAAGAACTATAATTAGACTTATAACATTTATAATAATCCCTGTTACCCTTTATGGAGCGAACTACAGAAAGTTACATGATTGCTTAATTCCTTTACAAAATAATAAAAATCAATTTATGCAATGCTATTCAGGTCAGATAATTCAACCTGTTGAGAAAGCGGAATTCATCCAAATATATGATACGGCTAGTCAAGCACGCTCAAAATTAACTAGTTTCTTTATTACTCGAGATGTAGTTACTCGAAAAGAGTATCTTCGATATCTTAAAAATGCTAAAAAAAGAGTAAATCCAATATTAAAAACTCTAAATAATTCAGATTTATCAAAACCTATTCTGGGGCTAAATTGGAATGAAGCACAAGATTATTGTCGATTTTTTGCAATGGAACTTCCGTCGGAATCTCAACTTGAATACTCATTATTTGAAACTAATCTTCTTTCCAAGCCGGAATTAGAGTGGGAATATGCAAGAGATTCGTATAAACCAAACAGTCGAGATAATTTATCTAAAAAAAACCCACTTCAGCAGGCTCCTTCGTCCTATCGAACAATTCGTTCTAATACTCGTCGATCAAATTTTAAGGGGATACTAAGAACTAAGCGAGAAAAAGAAATAACATTCCGCTGCGTCTCACATGCAAAATCGTTTATGGGTAAAGAAATTCTTTTGAATTACCGCCAAACTTATCCTAATTCAAACGATTCAGAGCTACACTTACTTCGCATAGACAGTATTCCTTCTGGTGCGAGAATATATGCTGATCCAAATTATCATCATTATATTGGCAAAACACCATACTTTGGAAAAGTGAAACCTGGAAAAACTCTGTATACCTTAAAAGCTCCTAAACAAAAACCAAAACTTATTCAAATTATTAAGAAAAAAAATCTTGGACAACAATTAATTCTAAATCTCAAAGCTATTCCACCCCGATTTAAAGAAGATACGCAGCGTGGGAATCGAATGATTTTGGTACCTTCTGGACGAGTTAGTGTTGGTAGTAGTGAGTGGGATAAAGAACTTTCCAAATTAAGTATCCTAAGCAAAAAAATTAACAGAGATGAACTTAATTCTAGGACAATCAGACGCTACCTTAATGATGAAGGCCCCGATAGAATAGTTTATGTTAAAGAATTTTATATGGATGAAACTGAAGTAACTAATCAGCAATATATGAATTACGTTAAAAACTCCGGTGCTATAAAACCAAGATGTTGGCATGTAAAAAAATATAATCAAGATAATCAGCCTGTAGTTTGTGTTGATTGGACTGATGCAAATTCCTTCTGCAATTACTACGGAAAATCGTTACCTACTGAAATTCAATATGAAAAAGCAGTGAAGCAAGCTAGTCACACCCAAATAAAAGCTTGGATCAAAAGGCCTCAGAAAATTGCCAGTGACAAAACTGACCATAGTCGCTATGACATCAAAGATCTTGCTGGAAATGTTATGGAATGGAATTATGATTGGTACGACTCTCAAGCTCACTTAAATTGGAGACTATTAGAATCCAACCCATTCCGCTTAATCAAGAAAGAAAAAGTTATCAGAGGTGCCAGTTATGCAACTCATCGACTGGATCGTCGTATATCGAAAAGGCGACATAAGAATCCTGAGCATTATGCTTTAGATTTAGGTTTTCGTTGTGTACACAATTTATAGGAATCAGCCATGAAAAAACTTAATTTC
>JAYZAC010000101.1:0-10141 GCA_036339875.1 bacterium
CCTGACTAGGAAGTATGAGAGCTTCATAAGATAAGTTTCATTAGCATTAGCTGCGCTCATACGATAATGCAGTTCACGCAGTCTGTTAAGTCCATCCTTTAATTTATGGCTACCTGAGTCTTTATTTGCTCCAATAACAGAACTCAGCATTTCGTTTATTTCGGCTATTGCTATATGATCAGGAATCTTCCCGTCTTTTAGAAAGCGAGATGGCCATTGCTCTGATCTTTCTTGACCATCAAAGCCAATCTCAGCATGAAAACTGATGACTAAGAGTAATTGTAAAAAAACTATATATGTGAACCGTATCATAAATTATCTCCTTGAATTCTCACTTAAATTCTGGGTAAAAAACACATCAGTGAGACAGGATAAATATTGAAGTTTCATAAGTTCGTGATGTAGTCGAAATGGAAAAAAGAATACATCGGTATTTTCTAAATTTAAGAATTTAATCGCATTTGTACAGACTTAGAAACAGACAGGATCATTTATTTCTTTAAATTTTCGAACAAATTTTCGTGTGAGACGTAATATTTATATCAAGAGGATTTCAAATATGCTGTATCACTACAAAAGCTTTAGCGACTTAAAAAAAATTTGTACTGTAATTACATTTATAATTACCACTTTTGTAATAAGCCCTCTATCTGTAGCAAATGATTTTTATTCCGATCTAAGTAGCGAAGGTAAAGAAACAATAGAATATGAATCTAGCAAAGAAACAGAAGAAGTATTTGATGAACTGGAAACAACAAATGATCGTCCAGAATATGTAGGAGGTGCTTATGACTCGAGGCTTGATTATCTTTCGTACCCCTCTGAAGAACTAGAAGAATTAACAAGTACGTCTCTTGATGAAAAGGATTACCAAGCACCCTCTGGTTTGGACATTCAATCGTCACAAACTTGGAATAAACTGATTCAGGAATTACCACAGCTTCTCAATCAAATATCTAAAATTCCAAATATTACAGAGAAAGAACCAAAACAGTTAATGGGTATTGATCTTGAAGGTATTCATCCTCAGAATCCGAGGTTAAGTATTTTGGAACAAGCTTCGTCTATCGCCTCATATGAGTTAATCTCCTCTTTCAAAACCCTTCATGAAGATCTTTCTGAAAATTCGTCTCCACTCGAATCTATCGAAGAATTTCGTACATTGATTGCTGATACGAAAGAGATTATAGGAATCCACCTACAGAATGTTGTAGATATGGGATCAGAGAATGTGAAAAATCAAAATACCGATTTTAACACCACGATAAACAATGTTTTTTTCTCATCAAGCTCAAAAGAATTAATTACCCTTGATACCGAAACTGAAGATTTATTAAACAAGCAGGTCGATGTATTTAATAATAATCCTAAAATTCTGATTAATCTCAAAACGTTTAATTCCATTGAATCACCGGGAGCTAATGCATCGATAAAGCAAATTAATCGTTATCGTAAAAAGCTAAATGACAGTGGTGCCCTTAAGGCTTTTAAGTCGGGTTCTCGGTATCAGAAGCTAAGATCTAGAAAATACTATACCAGAGGAACTATAAAAAATTCTTCTGGAAAAACTATCGGACTGGTAGTGGCTACGAGCAAAAAAACATCGCAAGGCTATATAGTTCCGGTTGCTACAAAAGATAAGCGTAGTTTTAAGTTAGTTACATCAGTGGCTAAAATGAAACCATCTGCCCAAAAAGTGACAAGTTTCAGTGCATTTCAAGCGCTTTTAGAGCCTGTAAAATTATTAACCATAAATCGTCAGGAGCCTATTACAAATTTCGAGGATCAATACAAAGAGTTCAATAAGGAGGAATCAAAGCTTCTTCGCGATGCAAGCCTCAGTTTTCATCAAAACTCCATTAACAACCAAGCATTACTTCTTGGTCAAAAGTTTGAACATTTACGTACCCTATACATGGAGCTTGATCAAATTCAAAACTTTCTACTCAAAGTGGCAACTCAATATCAAATGCAATACAAGGCAGATTCTAACAAAGATAGTAAAGATGGTAGTGATGACGGAAAAGCTAATCAGTTATTTTACATAGGAAGCTCTCAAAATCTGCTCGCTGCAGTTGTTAGTCTTATTTGTCAAAAATATCAATTTGACTCCTCTGGTCGCTTAGTCGATGGACAAACAATCAAAGATGAATACAACTTAAATAATGTCGTAGTTACAGAGTATGCAGTAGTCCGTCAAAGTCGACTAGGAAATTTCTATTCTGTGGGTACTAATAATGCTGATGAGGTGATGGCGTATGATCATATACACCGAGGTCAATACTCCATGAATTTATTCGTCTACACAGGGCCTGGAGAGGCTAAAGTAGGTATACAGTTTACAGGCTTAAATTACTCCAGAAATAATTCCAACACATATAAGGCTTTCGTATTAAATCCGCAGCATCCTAATTTCAAAGACTTAAAATCAGAGTTATCCAAAATGACTCCAAATCAAGAGTCTATTGGAGAGAGCGTTTATTTCAAACTTACTCTAGAGAATACTCAGACTTATAAAAATCATCCTGATATCGTTTTGGCATCTAAAGAGATTAAATCGTCACCCACCAAAGATGACTTTGTAATTAATTTTTCTGGGAAGGTCAATGAGGGTCAATTATATGCTGTTTACCAGGAAGCAAGTGGTTTGAGAGGTCAGAATCGTAACCAATGGGTAGACTATGATGAGGTTTTAACACATGTTTTCGCTTGGAATTCACGTTCATTTGAACCAGTTGATAAAGACAGTTTTAGAATCATTATTGATGGTTCAGGAACAATGAAGTCGCTATTCAAACCCGTTGTTTTAGCTTTACGTTCCGAGTTTCAGAAGCTTGGCATGCAAGATTTTTTGAATAACAATTCAAATCTAAAGCCGCTTTATTATTTCGGTGAAGGCAAGGCTCTTAAATCGCCTTATCATTTAAGTAGCCTCAAAGGTCAGGTACAGGCGGGGGGTCATAGCCCCATTAACCTTGCTGTTAAACAACTGGTTTGCCCAGGAAATACATCAACCTGTTCGAAGAATAATATACCTGACAAGCCGTGGACCTTACTCATTATTAGTGACTTCGATAGTAAGGATCCACATTTTGAAGAACGAACCTGGGCAACCTCTCTGCTTTATGAAAAAAATCGAAAAGTGTCAAATCAAAGAGTGCCTATCCGCTCAATGATGATTAAAGATGATCAAGACAATTTTAGAGTTCGCTCTTCAGCCGGTGGTAAAGATTGGAAAAGTCTGCAAGCCATACATTTGATTGGAGTGGGACCATTCTTAGGAACCATAAAAAATGGCTCTTCTACCCGTAATCTGACAGCGAAGGATTGGCTTAAAAATAATAGTAGTTTGCAAGACGGAAGCTTCGGGGTTAAATTTTCTGAAATATCTAAGAATGATACTAAGGCACTTGCTAAGGCTATAGAGAATTATCTCAAACCAATTTCAGATTCAATCAAAATGTATGATAGTCAAAAACAAGAACTGGCTGACTGGTAGAATAATACCATTTAACCTTTTGGTATCAATTTTAGCTTAACAACAGCACTTTTAGATTGCCCAGGTTTGTAATTAACTGAAATTCCCAAATTACCCTTTGCACCCTTACACAAAGTATTTATGAATAATTCGGCTTTATTTTTCTCGGCCTTAGCAACACAAAACTCTGAATGACTTAGCATGGAATTTAGATTATTGATTTGTTCTATCACTCTGGTCTTACTAACCAAAACCAGTTTAGAAAAAGTTATTTCACAGTATTTAATTGAATTATCTTCCAGATAGCACTTAAATTTGTGATTATCCACGTTGGAATTAAAGAAGTGTAATTTTGGTTCTATACCATCATTTCGAGCAAGAAACCCCTTAGTGTAATATTTAAGACCTAGAAGCTTCCATACCATTTGAGGATTGCTGTTCGAACCGTTATTCATTAGTAATTGAGCACGAGAATATAATTGATCAATTTTGAAATTCTCTTCTATGTAGGAAAGTACGTTATTCACTGAAAAGTCATTTGAATCGGGTGATGCATGGATCGTTAATATAAAGCAAAAACTGACAAGGATATGCTTCATTTCAACAGTGTGTGGTTGCTAATCCACCGAGAGATGTCTCTTTGTATTCTTCCGGCATATCGCAACCGGTTACCATCATAGTATCCACACACTGATCAAATGAAATCAAGTGGCGCCCTTCGCCTAATAAAGCAAGATTCGCAGAATTGATTGCTGTACCAGATGCTATTGCATTACGCTCTATACAAGGTACTTGAACTAAACCCATAACAGGGTCACAGGTTAAACCTAAATGATGTTCTAGTGCTGCTTCAGCAGCTTCCTCAATTTGTGAATTGGTTCCACCATTTATCATCGCACAGGCACCTGCCGCCATAGCGCAAGCCACACCAACCTCTCCCTGACATCCCACTTCTGCACCTGAAATACTTGCTCTATCAACCACAATATTACCTATAAGTCCTGCAATTACAAGCCCTTGTAGTATTTTTTCTTGAGGCACTTTCAGATCTTTATAAAGCATATTTAGGACCCCAGGAACTACTCCACACGCTCCACAGGTTGGGGTCGTTACAATTCTTCCACCTGAAGCATTTTCTTCGCTAACAGCAAGTGCGTAGATTCCTGCTCTACCCATCGCTGGCAATGCTTTTTGAAGTGGGTTATCAAATGATTTAAATCGCTTTAATGATTTCTTTGCTCTTCGATGAATACCAAGTTTTCCAGGTAATATTCCCTCTGCCAGTAAGCCTCTATCAATAGCTGTGAGCATGATTTTCCACAAATCTAAAAGTCGCTGATACACTTCTTCAGTACTTAATCCGCTAATACTTCTCTCTTTGTTTAACGTCCACTCAAGCAGGCTTATTTTTTGAAGCCTACATTCGTCGAGTATTTGTACGAAAGACATTCGTTTCCTATCTTTATCTCTATACTTACTTGTTACCTTAGTAGGATCGCAAATAGCACCTCCTCCAATAGAGCAGAATTCCCTCTTCTTAATTACTGTGCCATTACGATTTAAAGCTTCAAATACAGCCGTGTTTGGATGTTGTAGATTTTTCAAGTTTTTAACAAAATGTATAAAATCCCGATTATCAAGATTCAACCAAGTCTTATGGATTCGCATACCCTTATCCATAATAAGTTTAGCAGTAGCTTGTTGAATATCTTCAATTGGCGTTTGAATTGCATCATAACCCATCAGACCTGCAATTATGGCGTTAGGTGTCAAATGACCCTCGCCCGTCATTGCTAAAGAGCCGTGTAGAGTTACTCTTAAAGAATCAAACTTAAAATTAGATAATTCTTGTCGGAAAACTTTCGCCATATTCAGAGGACCCAAGGTATGAGAAGATGAGGGTCCGATACCTACCTTAAGCAAATCAAATAAGCTTTGATTCATAAAGGGGCCATTATTTGGCATTAGTATACCTTAATCATTTGATTCAACTTGAAGTTCTTCAAGCTCCTTTTTGAGCTTACCAAATTCAGTGTTTTTAACTCGAAAAGTATTTGCTAACCCAATAATCACTCTCAATAACAGTTTGGTTAACTCGGCAGGGCCAGAATTTTGCAATCTTCTATATTCGAGAGTGTTGATCCAGATACCAGTAACATTATTCATTGCTTTGTAAGTATATGGCCTATCCTGAACATCACCAAAAAGAGTCGTTTCACCGAAAAAATCTCCATCATACAAGTCATCTATAATTTCAATCTCATCTTCAATTTCAGAGTACAATAAACGTATATGACCCTCTAAGATAAAGAACAAACCAGCTCCCGGTTGGTCCTGCTTAAATATTTCAGTTCCTTTATCAAATCTCTTTAATTTCGCAAACTGCATCAACTTGGTTAATCCTAGATCATCGAAATCTTGAAATAACTCATATTTTTGAAGATCGTCTACTAGCATTTTTTCTATTTCCTAGTATTAAGCTACCTTATTCTTCAACTCGGAAACCTTGTTAGAAAGGTCTTTATGTCCTTCCTTTATCGTACTATATCTCTTAGCAAGTCCAACCACTAGCCGTAAAAGAATCTTACTTAAAATTTTTGGTCCTGAAGTTTGGAGCCGACGAAAATCTAAAGTAGAGATCATTACGGCTGTCACAGATTCATAGGCTAGAGCAGAAGCTGTTCGGGTCTGATTCCCATCACCAAATAAAGACATTTCCCCCATAAATTCGCCCGATTTTAATATTGCTAAGGAAACTCTCTTACCATCTGGTTCTATGTAAATTTCGATCTTCCCTCTCAAAATTAAAAATAGACCCGAACCGGGGTCACCTTGCTCAAAGATTACTTCTTTCGCCTTGTATTGTTTTACTTGTGCAAACTGGAGAAATTTCTTCACCTCAATTTCTTCAAGATCAGCAAAAATATCAAATTTTTTAATATCATCTGCGAGCATTACCAAGTCTCCGTCAAAGGATTAAATTTTCTCACATTACTTAAATCAGAATCACCCAGTTCGACCATTTGACTCGCTGAAAGCTTTCGAACCTCATCAAAACGTTCCACATTTGCTAATCCTTGGGAGACCTTTATTTTCACTCGATCATCTTTAATAGTAACCTTGAATAATGCTCTAGCTGCATAAATATTTATGGACTCTGTGCGAACCTCAATCAAACCACCTGATTTACGAGAATCAAAAACAATTGCACCCTCATCTAAAGTTAAGGTTATTTTAGACTTCTGATTATCCGGAAAAATCTCGATATTTTCTAACGTCATATCAGTCGATTCACGCATTTTCAAGATTACACCATCAAAAGTTGACATTTCTAAGAAACTGTCGTTTTTGGTCTGAAATTGACCACGGTTATACAATTTTTGGTTCAGAGAAATCGATGCATATTCAGAACCTAAGAATTCACGAAAATTAACATCACCGCCTATCAATCGACTCTCTAGATACATGTTAGCTTGCATTTCTCTACCAAGCTCGTCCTCAGTAAATAAATAATAGGCAGAAACTCCCATAACGGAGAAAAATAAAGTAACAAAAGTCACGGTGAGTGCAATATTCCAGCGCCCCCGATATGAGTCAGATAGTTCTTCTTCAGCGCTAATACGTTTACGCATCCGACGTCTCTTCTGACGTTCTTTATAATCAACAAATTCTACATCCTGCCATTTCTTGGCCAAGAGAATCCCTTCCGACAAGCATGAATAGTAACATTATATCAAGTTATACCTTTACAAGCATCGGTAAATTCAGATCTTGTGTGCACAGAGTTACACTAAAAATATTTGGTTTAAATTGCTAATTACCCGAAAATCCGGTACCACTTTCAATTACATTTGTGGAAATATTAACCTGCGTCGATCTCTTTACAACTCGCTGACCATGCATAGGAGCAACGGCAGTAAAATCAATTTCTAAAGTTTTTGATCTTTCATTGTCCTTTTCGAAAACTTTCACGGTAACTGTAGCAACACCACTAATTAACAATTTCAATCCAACAGAATTTTTTTCATCATCCTGCATTCCAGTTTGGATTTTTGTTTGAAAATCATTGGTATCGCAACCATATATCCCTTTACCAGTTATATATCCCTTATCCCCATTTTCAGGGCTTAAAGTTTTTGAATAGCAAAATCCTGTTTCCAAGAATAGATCTTGATAATGGAGGTATGTACCTTGCATCGGCTGCCAGACTTTCTGCCTATTTTTCAAAAATAATCTATGTTGACCACAACGTGGCATTGTATTGGCAAAGCCAGGTATATCAGCAAAACCTGGGCGACAACTTGTCCACTCCATAATATTTTGCTCTGTAGACGAGCTTTTGTAGCGATTACCCCCATCAAAATCCTCAGACAATCCCTCTTTAATACCGCTCCCAAAAAAATGATAGCGCGCTGAACCCGAGTCATAAATCACACCTCCACCGTTACCCTGACCCTCCGACAATGATGTGGTATTTTGTGAATAGGCTTCATTGCGTTCAAGATTAGAATTCTCAATTTTACAAGCATAAGTATCGGATCTATCTCGAATTACACCTTTAAAGGTATTCAGAGTTGGATAGGAAGCTAAACGTAGGTACTTATTCAATCTTTGAATAGCAGATTCCATCTGATAAACAACTTTTTGATTCCATGCGTCCACTGTAAATTGACGCGAGGACCTTCTAATTAATTGAGCTATCGCCAATCCTATTAAAGCTAATATTGCCGCCACAATTAAAATCTCAGTCAATGTAAAAGCTCTAAATCTGGAAAAATTGAATTTATTTTTCACGTCTAACCTCATAGACACTTGTAACTGCTTCGCCACGCTGAACACCATCTAAAAGCCCTTGCGAAAAGTCTGCTTGTAAAGATTCGAATTTACTAATATTTGACACTGCATCGATTTGCTCATCAAAACCGGACCCCGCTTGAGCTTTGGCTGTATATTTTTGAAAGACTCTGGTAAGGTTTTTGGGCTCGCCATTATCATCGCCATTGACTATAGATTTTTGATTTGCTCTTGTAGCGAAGCCTTTACAACTAACCATCACAGAATCCGTGCTGTAGTTCAATGCTCCTTGAGAACCAAAAATAAAAACTCTGTCTACGAGATAATTTCCACTGTAAGGGTCGTGCCAGTTAGTACCCATTGCCTGATCATCATGGGTTTCACTATTGATGGTTATTACCGATTGATTTGAATCACCAATCGGATATTCAGATCTTATGTCTTTTAGAAATCTATTTAAGTGAGTTGACATTACTCCTTGAAAAGTTTTATCCAAATCACTTAATGCCCAATTACCTGATCTAGAAACAATCAACATTTCCTGTCCATCTGCAGCACCTAATGTTGGCGCCTGAACATCTCCAGTAAAAAACATTGGACCGGGGTTATTATAACGATCCATCTTGCGCGTAAAATCGTAATAAGGGTTTTTACCAATCGCATATGCAGCAGCGTCATAAAATGGCGTCGGCAATAGGCGAAATTTTAGTAGAGCGTGTTGTTGACCTCCTTTAGCCAGAAAAAGACTCTGATATTTTTCTTTCATCTGAAATACTTTTTCTCGCGAATCGGAACCACCGCTCAAGAGAATAACTACCATTGCCATCAAAGTCATACCTACAATGATTACTAAAAGTATAGTTATGCCTTTTTGAGACTTGAAAATACGCTCAGATAATATTTCAGAGTTCGAAAGCATTATTCATCCGCAGTTAATAGATTAGCTTTGAAGGAGATAAGGTAATACTCTTGACGTGCTTGCGGTTTGGAGCCCCAACTTCTCGGTGTCCAGTGAATTCCTAAAACAATTTTCATAAGAGCACCATCATCTTTACCGTCTGAATCGAGGTCTTCAAAATTATGGAAAGCCTTGTCCTCGTATCGAGGATTATAAGGTTGATTGATTGGCTTTGGTAACATGGAGTTCGCAGGATCTGGCGCATCATTCCATTCTTTATCCTGAGTATTTCCAGAGGCTTGACCTTCATTACCCCAAGAATATGAATCCACGACAGGAAATCCGTGACGAAAACTATCATTCATAGGATCATCGATCCCGTTTTGATAGAATAAATTACCAGCCAATGCAGTGGCACTACCACTAACTTGTCGATAAGGATTGATAGGTCTTTTACCATCTCGCGCACAATCAGAAGCCCCACCTACAGACTTTATGTCAGCAGATAAAGAATCATTAGTTGTATTATTTTCGGCACAATCATTGTTGGGGTCAAACCAAGGGTTGGGATAATACGAAAAAGTTAACTCTCTGGTAGGATCTGCATTGTACTTGTATGACAAGTCTATATCTGGTTCAGGACTACTTGGATCATCAGCATAAATCCCTGCCCACAGTAAAATCTTAAAGTCAACTCCACCTTTAGTAATTATACGATCCCCATCATTATCTAAACGATAATCTCCACCTTTGGCAGCTCCAAGAATTGACTTTAGGTTGTAATTTTGAAAATCAAGACTTCCAAAACTTTCTCTGAAGTCCGCCTGAACCCTATTATTGGCAAGTTTTGCCTTGGTTCCTTGACCTGTTGCAGGATTATAACCTTCTGGCTCTATTGCCAAAAAAGGAACATCCTCACTCAGTAACCTCTCCATTACGTTACTACTAATATCAAGTGCATTACTCCAGGC
>JAYZAC010000102.1:0-7532 GCA_036339875.1 bacterium
GGAAGACAGTATTCAGCATGTTAAAGAGCGTGTTCAATTTGGTAAACCTCTAGCAGCCTTACAATCAATTCAGTTCAAAATTGCGGATATGGCTGCTGAAATAGAAGCTGCTAGATTACTTACCCATCGAGCCGCATTTACGCGAGATCAAGGCTTACCCTACAACCACTATAGTTCCATGGCTAAACTATATGCTTCTGAAGTTTCCATGCGTGCGGCGCATCAATGTGTTCAGATGCTCGGTGGCTCTGGATATATGGAAGAGTATCACGCCCAGAGATACTTTCGCGATGCCAAATTGATGGAGATTGGCGAGGGAACTAGTGAGATACAGAGATTGGTTATCTCAAGAGAGGTATTTAGACAGTTGAGCTGAAAAATTCTTATTAACAGCCCCATCCACTTGGAGCTTCGTTCTTGTTTTGATGGGGTTTTACTATTTATAAAATCCCGGAAGTCGGATTTTATTTATATCGTAGTCTGGACTAACTGGAACAGGTATTTTTTGTATAATTGTTTTAAGTTGTACCGGATGCATCAATTTAGGGATTGGAAACTCCTCTGAGTCGATTGGAGAGCTTTTCCATCTATCGGCATGACTGATCCATTGATTCCATTGGGCTTTCTCCTGAATACCTTCTTGAAGCGCTTTGTGATGTACAAATGCGGCCAAACAGTGTTGTGTTAAATCAATGCGAGTATGATACTTACCATTACTTTTATGCCAGAAACCGCCTACATGATATTCGGGTTGTTTAATTGTCAATTGAGATTCCTTTTCATCTTTTAGAACTCTTTTTTTAGTATTACTTGAAAGTTGAAAATTCTTTAAATGTCTTACAAAATCGCTCATTTTGTAGAGTGCTCTGCGATTCAATTCTTTTTGTTCCCACTTATATCTGAGATAGGCTCCATAGCCCTCAACTTGCGCACAATAATTATTGTTAATTTTTAAAATAGGAATTTCGCGTTCAGCAGCAGTTTGTAATTTATGGACCATTTCAGGCAAATGTTTCTCTAATTCTGGATGATCTAGAAGAGATAAAATCCAGTAGGCTTGCATAATCCAATGATAGCTAGGAACTAAATCAGAATAGGACCAGCGACGATCATAAAACTCGATATAATCTTTAAGACTAGGACTGAGATGTTTGCGTTTGAATACAAAATGGAAGAAGGCCAAAGTAAGAAAATGTTGTGCACTGGCGTAAGGTTCTGCTGGGCGACCGAGACGATCGATATAAGTCTCTTTAGAATTTAGATATCTTGTGATACCCCCACCTGGTAAGACGTAATATTCTAATGTATCCATTAACTCTTTATAGATTGTCTCATTTAATGGGAACTGTTCGGGCCATTGATGATGAAGGTAAAAGAAAGCACAAAGGAATAGTGCGCTTGTACCCGTGTAGCCCTCATGATTTTCTGATAGCAAGCGTAATTTGAAGCCTCTGCGATCAAAAGGTGTAGAATTAATCTGAAAATAATCAAAAGCAGATTTAAGCATACCTTTGACGGACTTATTTTGCCCATCATAGGCCAGAGCGGCTCCGAATAGGGTTCCAGCCTGTCGCACAATACTACCTTTGTAGGTTATTTTACCTGTGAAGGGTTGGGCATCATATATCCATGATCCATCACGTTTCTGTCTGTTTACTAAAAATTGTAATGCATCAATAATGACTTGATCATGAGTCTCACTCAAAATTAACTCATCTTTATCTAATTTGGTATTAGTCCAGCAGATGAATTGAAATAGTAAGAAAAATAATATTGGAATTTGCATTACAAATAGATTCGACAATGGTGATACGCTGGCAAATCCATAGCTGAACAATCATTGTACAAAATCTTAATAGGTATTCAAATTTACTAGTATATATACTGAATATGTTTATTTTGCTTCTTCTCGATCGCCCTGTCGAAGCTTGAGTTTTAGAACATTGAGAATGTAAACAGGTAATTGTAGAACTCTTGCTAATCTCCATGGTTGTTTAGCTGTACGGTATGCCCACTCTAGTCCGTAATCTTGAAAAAATTTGGGACATCGTTTCAATCTACCAGAGATTACGTCCAATGCTCCACCAACTCCCATCACTAAGCTGACGTTTAGAGATTGACGGTTACGATCAATAAATTGTTCTTGCAAAGGAACGCCCATAGCTACAAACAGAATTCGAGCACCAGAAGAATTAATTTGCTCTACTATTTGAGCTTCTTCTTCAATGCTAAAATAGCCATTACGTTGACCGGCTACTATTAAATTTGGATATTCTAATTGAATGATTTTCACGGCTTCATTTATAGTTTCTTGTCGAGACCCAAGAAAGTAAACAGGATATTCTCTTTGCTCAGCCATTTTGCATAGATCAAGGGTAAAATCAATTCCTGGAATACGTTCTTGGATTGGTCTTTCTTTTAAGAATATAGAAGCCCACAAAACACCGGCACCATCAGGAATCGCCATAAATGACTTTCGTAAAATTGTAGCAAAGTGAGGGTCATGAGTAGATCTTAAAAGACACAGAGCATCTGGCGTAATCAGATGATGACAGCCTTCCTCTTCAATCTTGTGACTTACAATATCTAATGCCCTCTGTTTTTTATTTCGGAAAATACGCGTGCCGAAGAGAATAATATAATCTTGATGAACGTAATAAATATCTTTTAATTTAACTCTCTTTTTAATAAAGATAATACCCGCAAATCTAGCAAACATTAATATCGCAAAGGCACTAAGAGAAACGGACCACGTCCAAGTTTCTGATAAAAAGAAGACTAGTAGAACGAAAATTTGAGTGACACATGCTACAACGATGAAAGAATTTACACTTCCGCTTGTGAATCGCCACAGGATTTGATTTTGCTCAAGAAAACTGGAAGACTTTTTGATTTTGTATTGAAAATGAGTGTGGTAAATCAAGAACGCAAAGAAAACTACAGGCAATGCAAATAGCCCCAATATCATTGTCAAAGAAACTAAAGCTATGGTTTTACTCGTTGAAATGATTGAAACTAGTGCTACAACTAAAGCGAGAGCAGAACCTAAACTTACAGCATTATGCGAGGTACGTTCTTGCATGGATGTAAAGAGCCAAAACATGGTACAAATTGCCAGAAGCGTAACACTCATTGGTATTGCCTCTGCGTTTACCCAAGGTTGTACTGCAATTCCCACAATAAAGGAAGCGGCCATAACCATTGATATTCCATAAAGAAGACCCTCTACAACATTGAAAAGATTAATTAGAGAAACCACTAGAATAAGCCAGAAAAACGTAACATAACCGGCTCCTTGGCCAATATTGAAGAAACCACCTTTGAGGTCAGATAGTAGTGGAATTTTGAGATCCTGTTGGACTAGTACAAAAATAATCACAAGCTCCAACCAAAAATATGCTTGTAAGCGTTTATTACGCCTTTCAACAAAAATATCCAAAGCGATTAATGGCAGAAAAACTGTATGAAGCCACGGGTTAACAGAGGGGCCAGAAAAGTATAGTAAAAGACCATAAATGACAGCGCAATCAAATGTCCCTTGATTTAATAAGCGTCGTAGAAATGGACGTAACTTTACATGTTTGGTCAGTAGTTTACTACCCTCTATCCATAACCAGATAAGGAAAAGAGTTTTTATAAAAATTGGGACGGCAGTTTCTAACACGATAGCCTATACTAATAGGAACCTTCCGAGCAATCACTAGCTACTTGAAGGGTAGCTTCGGTTTTGGCCTGTACCTCGGAAATACTAACACCTTCCGCTGTTTCTCGCAGAATTAAACCTGCAGGACCCACCTGCATCACAGCTAAATCAGTTACGATCATATTTACACACCGTTTACCAGTAAGCGGTAAGCTGCATTCTGTTAATATTTTACTTTCGCCTGCCTTATTAGTATGCATCATTGCAACAATGACGTTTCGCGAGCCGGCTACTAAATCCATCGCACCACCCATGCCTTTTACCAGTTTGCCTGGAATCATATAATTTGCGATATCACCTTGTTCGGATACTTCCATAGCACCTAGAACTGTTGCATCAATATGACCACCGCGAATCATAGCGAAGGAATCGGCTGAAGAGAAGAACGATGAACCTGGTAACACTGTGACAGTTTCTTTTCCAGCGTTTATTAGGTCAGCGTCTTCATCACCTTCCAGTGGATAAGGTCCAATCCCCAAAAGGCCATTTTCTGATTGAAGAAAAATGTCATACTTTTCCGGAATATAATTGGCCACGAGAGTAGGTATTCCGATGCCAAGATTCACATAAAAACCATCTTGTAATTCTTTAGCTATTCTACTTGCGATTCGTTCTTTTTTCGATACGCCCGGCATAATTTTCCCCTTTAACAAGATAATCTACGTAAACGGAAGGAGTATGAATTTGATCAGCTTCTAACTCCCCATTTTCAACGATTTCTTCAGCCTCAACAATTGTGATCTTAGCTGCGGTGGCCATAATCGGATTGAAGTTTCGCGCTGTTTTTCGAAATATTAGATTACCTTTTTTATCTGCTTTATAAGCTTTAATGAATGCAACATCTGCATTCAACGCTGCCTCTAGAATACATCCTCGTCCGTTGAATTCACGAGATTCTTTACCCTCTGCGATTGCAGTTCCATAACCCGTGGGAGTGAAAAATGCTGGTATACCTGCTCCTGCAGCACGAATACGCTCGGCTAGAGTTCCTTGGGGTACAAGCTCTACTTCAATTTCTCCAGCAATTAATTTACCAGTTAGAACATCATTTTCACCAATGTAAGATGAATACATTTTTCGTACTTGACCATTTGCTATAAGACGACCGTTTCCCCATCCATCTACACTTCCGTTATTAGAAATTAAACTAAGGTCACTTGCATCTGTCTCAGCCAAAGCATGTAATAGATTTTCAGGTAGTCCACAAACTCCAAAACCACCGACCATGATGGTCATTCCACTTTCGACAAGTTTTACGGCTTCCTGGCTGGATGAAAGTATTTCTGCCATGGCTGCTCTCCTTGGGTTGAATTAGAACAATCTGCGATTGTACCAGAGCACTAGCTCGAATAAAAGATCATAAATAATAGATGGTGAATAAGTTTTCATTACAAAAGTTGGTTCTTATTAAGCACTTTTGTTACAAAGGTGTTGGAAGGTACCTCGTTCAAAAAATTTCATTTCCGAACGAGCGCTACATAATTCATTTGCAAGATGTTGCATAGCTTTCTTCGGATGAGTATTTAATGAGCAGGTGAAAAAATCTACTGCAGCGTAACCATGCTCGGGCCATGTATGAATCGACAAGTGTGATTCTTTTATTACCACTACTCCAGAAACTCCTTGAGGATTGAATTGATGAAAAACATCATTAACAATACTAGCTCCGGATTTTTCTGCGGCTTCTACCATTGCTTTTCGAACTGGTTCCACCATGCTCAGTTTTTGAGTAGGACAGTCGTAAAACTCAAAGAAATAATGGTAGCCAAGTGATTGTGTAGACCCAGACATATAATCATGGTACTCAATCCTATAGATTTAGACTAGCTTAATTTCTTGCGTAATGACTCTATTACAACTTGTATCACAAAATCAGAAGGTTGCTGTAAGTTTTTTAGAGATTTGAGTAAGGAGATTTGTTTGGACTGCTTTAGTTTTCTAAGAATGTCAGATCTATTCTGAGCGGAGCATAAAGCAAGTATGAGGGCACCAGCATTATCATTTTCTTGCTTTATGATCTTGGCTAATGTCTCACAAGATTGCGCTTCCAAAAGTCGCTTTAATGAGATTAAAGTTTGAGTATATTGAATTGCCATACTACAAGTTTAGCTCATTTGATGAACTAGAGTGAGTGTAAATTGGCGAATAAACTAAATTTATGGTTAACTTGTTAGCTAGGTGCAGGGACCGTCAAGGTCTACCTAGATGGGTACTCCTGGTCGTTGTAGGCGTGTTTAGAGGGGATGGCCAATGAATCAGAACTTTTCATTTCAAGCTGCCGGTAATTACATCCATGGAGAATTTCGAATACCTAGTGGAGAAACCGAAACAATTTCCAGTTCATCCCCTGCAGATATCAAAGACTATATAGGAGATTTTAAGACAAATCTTAATGAGGTTGATCTGGCCGTAGAATCGGCAAGTCATGCGTTCAAGAAATGGAAGCGCTTAAGGGTCGAGGATAGGATCAACTTTTTACTAAAATTTCAAAAGCTTGTTGCATCTCGCCAAGAAGAGTTTGCGTATCTTATTTCAAGGGAGGTAGGTAAGCCACTGTGGGAGGCAAGAACAGAAGTCAAAGGTGTAATTGGTAAGGTCGCCATCAGTATCAACGATGGTTTGCAACAAGTAGCCGACCTCAGTATTGCAGAAATTCTGCCTCACACTGAGGGTCATATGAGGTATCGTCCATTCGGTGTCATGGCAGTACTGGGTCCATTTAATTTTCCAGCTCATTTACCAAATGGTCACATTGTACCTGCTTTGTTAAGTGGTAACACGGTGGTATTTAAGCCTAGTGAGAAAACCCCTGCGGTGGGACAATTATTGATGGAGTGTTTTCATCAGGCTGGCTTACCACCTGGGGTGGTTAATCTTGTTCAAGGAGGACGATTAATAAGTGAAGCATTATCTAAACATGAATGTATAAGTGGAATACTTTTTACTGGTTCATACAATGCTGGTAAAGCTATTAAACAGTCAACAATTGACCAACCTTGGAAGTTATTAGCTTTAGAAATGGGTGGGAAAAATTCTGCAATTATATGGGAAGATGCCGACATGGAAACAGCACTGTACGAGACAATTACTGGTGCATTTTTGACAAGCGGTCAGCGTTGTAGTGCTACTGGAAAAATTCTTGTTCATCGGAAAATATTTGATGAATTTGTTAATCGATTCGTAGAACTTGGCAAAAATCTTGTGGTCGGTCACCCAATGGAGTCAGTTTTCATGGGCCCAGTTATTGATTTACAGGCTAAAGATAAGATCTTACAAAATGTTAATGATGCTACTAATAATGGCTTCGAAAATCCCTTGAAAATGATTCAGCCCAAACTTGACTATAAGGGCCATTATCTTACCCCTGCAATATTTACAAGAGAAAGGATGACCGTAGAACAGGTTACAGCTAGCAGTTATTTACAGGAAGAGATTTTTGGACCTGAGACCTTAATCTTGGGGATTGATAGTCTAGATACTGCAATAGATACAGCTAATGCAAGTCAATTTGGACTTGTAAGCTCGATATTTACAAGTTCTGCTCTGGTTTTTGAAGTGTGTTGGTGGGAATTAGAAACAGGCCTAGTTAATTGGAATAAGTCCACCGCAGGTGCATCATCAAAACTGCCATTTGGTGGTCTAAAAGCCAGTGGTAATCATTTTCCTACGGCCCTTCATGCCAGCAGATATTGTAATGCCGCAATAACAAGTATGAAGGTTTCTAAAGCACAAGGTAAAGGGGCTGATCTACCTGGTTTAATTTGGAGTTGAGGAGGGAATTGCGATGTGTGCTATGAAAATGGTAGATGGAAATGCAGTTGATCAATCG
>JAYZAC010000103.1:0-6527 GCA_036339875.1 bacterium
TGCTAAATTGATTTTTCTATCTGATGGCCTAATTAAAGTGATTACGGGACGGTTAAAACGTAATAATTGTTTTATCCTAGCAAGAGAAGACTGTGTTTCAGAAAATGAATTACGACGATGTATCTTCAATAATTCTACTACGCCACCAGGTCTTGTACCAAGCCTATATAATGGAGTTGAACCCCTAGCAAAGGGAAGTCTATTAATTAAAGGAACTCGAAACTTCTTTTTGCGTATCTCTCGCATCTGATCGTAATCCACATTGTGACCATGAAATTTAAGTACTCGTGTAGCGCTATTTACACCACAACTCCAATCATCATCCTGTATTTTTACAGCTGGAAGGACTAATCTCTTTTGAGTTAGGTCTGGAGATGGTCTATTCGGTGTTTTCAGATTTAAGTTATAACCCATGAATGATGTCATCCAACTGGGATAATATCGAGGATATGTATGACGTTTAATCAACGGAGCTGAACGAGGTGTTTGATAACTTTGTCTAAAATTTTCAAAACTTGGAGAGTTTGGGCTCGCCATAATAGAACAACAGCATAGACTTATATATACTATCCACTGAATTTTCATATGCAATTAGATACGAATTAAATAGAGTTCAGTTACAAAATTTTAATCATTTATATCTTATCCACGCATTTTTTGAACATTTGTAACAATCTAAACATCTTATTTTTAAGGTAGTCAAAAAACCTTAGCTTCTTAGAGTGTGTGCATTATTTGTTTGTTATTTAATTTAGTATCAGGCTGGACCATAGTTGAGAAGTATTGACACTGCATTTATTCTGCCGCACTCACGTAAATCGCTATATTCAGGCTGAAGGCTTTAACTAGGAAGGTAAGAGATGAGAGTTATTCGACCAATAATTATTTTAACCCTGCTGAGCATCCTGCTCAACAAGTCAGTAATTGCTACTGACACGGTAGAATCGGTTGACATTAACAAGTACATGGGTCAGTGGTATGAGATTGCCAGTATCCCCATGCGGTTCCAAAAAGATTGTGTTGGTACAAACGCTATTTATAAATTATTGGATAATGGTGAAGTAGAGATTAGTAACAGCTGCCGAAAGCTTACTCTTGATGGAGAACTAGATTTTCGAAAAGGTCGTGGACGTGTAGTTGATACAGAATCAAATTCTAAACTAGAAATAAGCTTTGTTGGACCTTTCATAGGTGATACATGGTTTTTCTGGGCCGATTACTGGATTCTAGAATTAGGTGAGAATTATGAGTACGCTGTCATCGGTACACCCTCAAAGAAGTTCCTCTGGATTCTAAGTCGCGAGAAAACATTGGATCAAGAACTTTATGAAGACATTCTTGAGCGTCGCCAAGCAGATGGCTTCAACGTCGAACAACTTAAAAAAACCTTGCAGTAAAATTATACCGATAGCCTACTGTCGCTCTTTTGTAAGTGAATGGCAGTAGGCTATTAATTATTTAAGCGTGCTTTTCGAACTATTTTCCAAACTCCATCGCGCTGCCGCTGAGCTTTTATTTCTAAGCTAGTATGATCAAAGTCCTGACGTTGACTTTCTTTTGAGCAGAAAACGTCATAAAGGGTTATTTTGCCATTGCGTCCTAAACCAAATCTCTGGGTTTGTTCAATGTCTTGTCTCAACAAGGAAGCATTCAAAACCATATTAAGACATTTATTGGCTGGTATGCCAGCAAGTCTGTGAAACCTAAACGCTAGTTGATAATGAGAATTCGTTGTTTCTTGCTCATAAACTCTTACAGTTTGAGTACCTGCGTAAAGAAGTCCATTATTTTCTTTATTGATAGAATCTACAATTTCTGATGCGCTGTTCACAAGTTCAGCCTTATTGATTTCAATTTTGCTTATAGGCCTGTGAAAAGACTCATTATAATCCAAGGTCAAATCAATCATTAAATGTTGTAAGCCGGGCTTTTCAAGTTCATAGTTAACACTATGCATGAATGATTCATATCTTTGTAAATATCGATATAATGTGGACTTGTAAAATTCAATCAACTTTGTTTGTGGCTCTGTATTATTGTTATTGCTTACATGAGTAATAATTGTAACCATCCCGGGGTCGATGCGAGTGTCTTCATAAAATTTCACATTTTCACCATGCACTTGCAGATCATATGAGCCCATTCGCATTGGAATTTTTTCATAAAATATAGATAACACCGTACCCCGTTTAGTTCTGGTTTCTGAATCGAATACATCATGAAGCTCAACCTCATCAATAGGAATCACATGATCTCTTCTTCCTGCTTTATCTACTCTGAGCTCTAAATAATCAGGTTCATTTAAATCTCTTTCAACAACGAAGAGGCAAATCAGTAATCCCTGATTCATCTGTGCCAATCGCTTCATTTCATACTTCACTAAGTTAGCCCTAAGAGAGTGAAATGATTCGGCATAACTTCTATGAGCTGCCATGTTAGGAAGTGTCTCTTTTGCTGCATAGATTAAATTAAAGCTCAATAGACCAACAAAATAGATAATTAAATTTTTGTTCATACAAGAAGATTCGGAGCCATAAGCCCAATTTGCAAGAGCTTGTTTCAAGGCTTTTATTAGGCTGTTACAATACTTAGCATGAAGGCATTCAAAAATTGGTATTTTTTGCTTTTTTCTTGGCTAACTCAAGCATGCCACCCTTTTAAACTTATCTATTATCGAATCGTTTTCGGCATCTTTATGATGATTGAGGTTTATCGTTATTTAAGTAAAGGTTGGGTTTCTGATTATTGGATCTCCCCTCAATTTTTATTTAACTATCCAGGCTTTTATTTTCTAGAAGCACTTCCTGGTAATGGAATGATTTATCTCTTTTATGGAATGGGTGTAATCGCATTTTTCATTACCATCGGACTTTTTACACGACTATCATGCCTATTATTTGCTTTGGCATTTTCATACCAATTTCTTTTAGATCAAACTCATTATCTCAATCATTTTTATTTAATCATGCTATTGAGTTGGATTAATGTATTTATACCTCTAGGTAGATTCTTCAGTTTGGATAACAAGCTTTTCAAGTTCTCCTCTAAACCCAATATACCTGCCTATGAGTTTGTTCTTCAGGCCCAATTAGCAATTGTATATTTTTATGGAGGTATCGCCAAACTCAACTCTGATTGGCTTGCAGGCGAACCTATGCGTAGCATGCTAGCTGCACGATCTGAGATGCCAGTCATAGGTAGCTATGTTTTTGAACCTTGGCTGGTTAATTTATTTACCTATGGAGGCTTATTGTTTGATCTCACGATAGTATTTATCATTTTATTTAAGCCAACTAGATTACTTGGTATAGCACTAATTATATTATTTCATTTAACGAATCATTTCATATTTAGTATTGGAATTTTTCCATGGTTGATGATTTTTTTAACCCCCTTATTACTGCCTAACCCTACAGGTCTTTTAAGTCATAATCTTAAAGTAACTAACAACAAGTTTCATCCATGGATAGTTCGGTTGGTTCTTGTCTTTTTACTTGTTCAACTTACCCTACCCCTAAGACATTACATCTATCAGGGCAATGTAAGTTGGACAGAACAAGGCCATCGTTTTGCATGGCATATGAAATTACGCTCTAAAAAATGTCAGGCTATATTTTATGTTCAGAAGAGCCGCGTTGAACCGCGAGATCAAATCGATAACTTGGCATTTCTGTCTGCTAGGCAAAATAGAAAAATGAGTGGACGACCTTATATGATCCGTGATTTTGCTTATTATTTACGAGAACAATACTCTGGTCTGAATAATCCCGACGTTAAAGTATTTGTATGGAGTCATTGTAGTCTCAATAGTAGGCCTTATCAGGTTTTCATTGACCCAACCATTGATATAAGTCGCCAAGACTGGAATTGGAGCTTTGATCGTGAACCTTGGATTATGCCTCTTAGAACACCTTTACCCCCTCCCGATCGTTATACAAAAGGCTATTAATTATTGTTAAGATAGAGCGCATGAATCAATTCAATTTCAATCCAAATTATCCATACGTCCTGTTATTATTTTTAATGATTATGCAAAACTATTCGCTCGACCTTCTAAAATTAGAAAAACCACAGTATGAAGTGGTACAAAAGTTCAAAGATTTTGAACTGCGTAACTACGAGCCCTACTTAGTAGCTCAAGTCAAGGTTGAAGGAGATTTCAAACGGGCCGGTAATAATGCATTTAAATTGTTGGCTGGGTATATTTTTGGAGATAATAAGTCTGTATTGAAACCTGAAGCTGGTAATGAAAAAATGAAAATGACTGCTCCCGTCAATATGATGGAAGTACCAAATTCAAAAGATCAATATTACGTACAATTTTTTATGCCTACTAAATACACTAGGGAAACATTACCAATTCCAAATGATGATCGAGTCAAAATTGAACTTATGTCAGGCGGATTGACGGCAGCACTCAAATATTCTGGAACCTGGTCACATAAGCGTTATCTAAGAAAACTGGCTAGTCTAAGTAAAGCTATTGAAAATAAAGGATTCATACCCCAAGGAAGCGCTATTTTTGCACGCTATAATTCACCTTTTAGTCTTTGGTTCATGCGTCGTAATGAAGTTCTAATTCCAGTAAAAAATTCGAAGTGACAGAAAGTTTAAATATCAAGTAAGTGATTCAAAATCACTTAATGGAGAATTTCAATTATTGAAGGCTATTCTCTGATTTTATGGCAAAGATTGAAGCATCAATATGGATAGTCATAAAATTGGTCAATCATTACTCGTTTTAATAAGATACTATCTTAGTAGGCCCAATATTTTCGAGTCTCTTTAACTGAGAATAGGTTTGATTCTTAGGCTCAATATGATGGAAATTACATCCACTCTTACGTAGTGGGTCTTCGGAGGCTACTCGATTCGAATATTCACTTTCTCCCTTAAAGTAAGTACGGCCACCCACGAATTTTCGCGATTGCAGCATTTTATTTTGATCGGCAACATCGCGTTTAACAGACCTTAGCGCATTCAAAGCTTCATCGAAGCTCAAACCTCTTTTGTTTGATATATGTCGAGCTGCACTATTTTCTGTATTTACATTACTTACCCTAACCGGTGGAAAAAAAGGCTGAAATTGATCACTTGCAAAAGCAACTGACTGCACATTATTTGGAAAATGATCGGAGTTAATTCGATTAAATACAGATTGAACGATATCCAGTCGTTCTTCTGAACATTTTGAACCCGACTCCAAGACTGCAAGTGAGGCTAATATATTCAATTCAGAATTCGATATTCTGACTATTTGAGACGAGGTTTCAATTAGCTCTTTAGCTGCTAGGGCCCATTTCCTGTTTTCGGGATATAAATCTAGTTCATTTTCAAGTTTAACAGCGGTCTTTAAGTACTCCTCTGCATTATCATTGTATTCTTTCGATTGCGATTTATATTTGGGTAAGCCGCTCATTTCTTTATACTGTTTGCCCAGAAAATAAAGAGCTTTTGCTGCTTTATTATTCGTATTTACCACCGACATCATCAATAAACTTAGTCCACCGTCATAATCTCGGTTCTTATTCTTTTGCAACCCTCTAGATATATAGGAATTCATTGAAGTGGTATCTGCCTTTGGGTAATGGTCACTTGATTTAATTTCTTCTGATGACTTCATAGAAGCAATAGTGACCGGCTCCGCAGAGGAGAATTGATGAAAAAAATCAAAGCTCCAGTAAGAACTTGTCATGAACATACTGAATATTAGTAGATTTATCATATTTTTCTTTTGCACGTATTACTCCCATTTAATTATTCACCTTCAAGTTTTAGAGAATTCATGTGACTTAGGGTACTTATTAAGAATCTGTCGAAGATGTTTCAAATGTATAAATCTGAATTTTTCGAACTTTTCAAACTTGAAACGATTGAGCTAGTCATTCTTCTTTCACTTAATAATATAAGGACACAGTTCACTTACTTAGTGAGGAAGCAGAGGGTTATAAAATGTTGAGATCTATAAGAGACATACTAATATGTATTTGTTTAGTCAGTGTATCGTTCAGTGAAACGCAATACGCAGACATCTTGGTTGAGGGAGACGTCAAGAGTTACAAGAGCTACTGGACAATCAATCCTGTTACCTTTCGCCCATTAAAAATACTTTCCAAAGTGGGACTAGCGGTCAATAAATTACAAGCACTGAAACGTGTGCCAGTTGAAAATGATGATTATGTGGATGGAAATGTAACTTACATAGGAAATGGATACCGACTGGAACCAGCAGAACTTGAAGATAGTAATTTGGCTACAAAGCTCTTAATTCGTGAAATTGGATCTAAAAAAGGAACTCAATTATTCGACTGGGGTGCCTCTCCGGATGCTGACAAATACATATATAAAGCCGGTAAGCTATTTACTGGTTCGAAACATCCAGCAAAATTCCGAGGTGTTTTAAGAGTCGAAACTTATGTGGTAGATAATCAAACTAAAATTTATTCGAAGCTGGATGTTGTAGAAATCGAGCAAGATGATGAGCATTATAGAAACCTATTCTTAAGAGAATTATTCACAGACAAAGC
>JAYZAC010000104.1:0-18091 GCA_036339875.1 bacterium
TATACAGTCACTTCTGACATAAATTCTCCTTAAAAATCTAGGATAACATGCTACTACAAAGGTCTAATTTGTACCAAAGTAGTTCGTCAACAGGATTTAGGACATTATACACTTTAATTGGTAATAAAATGTATGAGAGGAGTGTAGATTTATCTCTAGATTTTTAGGCCGTCTTATTTCACATACTTTGTCAACCGAAAGGAAAGTCGTGGAGGTAAGTATGAAAACTAAGTTAATCACAGTTCTAGTCGGTCTAAGTATTTTGCAATTGAATCCAGCCAATCGTTTTACCCCGACTCAATATCAACCTTCTTTCAACTATGAACAAAATTCAGTACCGTCTGCAGACAGTCGCTTTGAAAGAGGCGCTGGTCTTAAAAGACTTCAAAGAATCAGAGCTAAGTTACAGAGCATTAGTCAAAAAAAACACACTAGTTTCAGTGGAAATCAGGATGTAAAGCAATCATATCCGGTAAAGCCATTGAATAATCCTGGCGCCAATCCTTTTTACTCAGGAAAACATCAAAGTGAAACTAATAATCCATTTGCGAATCCTTCTGTAAATAGAAGTTCTAAAAGTATGCAATCCGGGATATCAAACGATCAGACTTACTCTGATGCAGCCAAAGTCGTAGAAGAACCTAGAGCAGTTCCTACTCCCGAAGAAGACAGAATTATCAAACTTCTTACAAAATGCGAAAAACTTGGCCCGTTTTTGGACAAAAAGGGAGAACAAGGAGATAAGGCTCGTGAGCTATATGGAAAACATTGTAATGTTGTCATTGAACAGCTAGCACTCAAAGAAAGACTAGATGTATTCTACCGTATCCATGGAACCTATCTTGCAATGATGGGTCGACATGAGGACGCAAACACCTACTTGACGCATTATTACCAGGTAGCTCCCAAAGATTTTGAGAGCAATTACCTGATGATACAGAACTTAGCTGATTTAGGTCACAATAAAATGGCAGTCGATATGCTTAGTTTTTTCAGAGAACGTAATCAACACCGTAACTTTAGTATTACTCAGCAAGAAAAACTTCAGAAATTACAGCAATACGCTCAGACTGAAAGGTAACTCATTCTATAGTTTCGGGAGCTTCCACTTCTTCAGTGACAGGCTCTCCATCACGAAGTAGGATCACTTTGTCTATAGTAACAGGGTCTAGGGGTCGATCATACATGTCGGTTTCGACACTGCCAATTTCTTGCAGTACTTCAATACCCTCCGTAACCTTACCGAAAATAGAATGTCTGTTATTCAAATGAGGTGTAGCCGCTAGAGTTACGAAAAACTGACTGCCATTAGTATTCGGACCGGCATTCGCCATCGAAAGTACACCGACTCCCTCATGCTTTAGCTCCTCAACAAACTCATCCTTAAAGCGATACCCAGGACCACTTCGACCACTTCCATCAGGACAACCACCCTGTATCATAAATCCATCTATAATCCTATGGAAACATAAGCCATCATAGAATCCTTTTTGAATGAGATGGCTAAAACTTTTAACCGTATTTGGAACTTGCTCTTCATATAATTCAATTGTCATGGAACCGAGGTTGGTCTCCAATTGTGCATGCAAACTCATTAAGACTCCTAATAAATTCATTTATTTTCTTGTAGACGGGAGGTTATAACAAGACTTTACGAAGAAATCAATTCTGGGACGGTTCCAATTCTTTAACATCGGTACCAATTACGGCCATAGGCTCTTCCACGACCTTAGACGCCGTACCCGCTAATTCCCAATTTCCATAGCCCCACCAATATCGCTTTCTTCTCATCAATTCGAAAGTAATTGAGGTTTTGGCGTAATAACCTTTAAAACGCATGAAAACTTTCTTGTGATGCTTGAAACTAGATTTGTAACCAATGTAAACAATATTTTCAAAAATCCATTCAAACTTCTCTTCAAGTTTCAGTGTCTTCAAAATTGCTTTCAACGGTTTTAGAAAATCGATTCCAACATCAACTTTGTGTAATTTATTCTCAAAAAAAGTCTGTCGATGGATAGCATCGAAATTTTTAATAATTTTGCGATCAAGTTCTCTACCGTATGCATACTGATAACTATCACTTATTTTTATCGGATTCAATGCTAATAATGCTTGATCAATCAACTGATGTGAATTCTCTGTCCTGCTTCTGTAAGATTCATTTCTATACAATTTTTCAGCCAATAAATTCTTTTTAATATTTACGACAAGATCGTTAGTGTGCATTTTTGCCAATGGATCGGCCTTATCTAACCACGATAAAAAATACATTAGTTTTGTCTCATCAAGAAGCTCGCCCTGTAAAAGAGAGACAAGCCCTTCTGGATCATCGAGTAAGTCTAAGTCTAGATCGACTCCAAATTTTTGGTCTAAGAGTTTTGACCTATTCTCCAAATTCTTTCGTGACTTGTTTTTGTCGGCTCTAAGGAGCACAAGTCTATCCAGCAATATATCAACCGGCCAAGTTCTGATAGTGTGTCCAGTATCGTCTGCGTACTGCACGCCACCGACTAAAAAAAATATTAAAATTAATATGGAAGCAAAATATTTAGATGTCATTAATTTTCTTTTGAGAAGCCTTTTATTCTGGAGAAGTCTAAAAATTTTTCGCAATTTGTCAATCCTTACCAAATTTTATCCATTTTAGAATGCATACATAATGCGGTAGAATTGCGCGTTACAAGGAGATAAGATGAATCAAGGCTACTATTTTTCACCACATATCCATTCAGATAAACTCGTATTTTCTTGCGATGATGATTTGTGGTTATTACAGGGTTCCGATACCTTGGCAGTGAGACTCACCAACGCCTCTGGACGAGCTTCACATCCTTATATTTCGCCTGATGGAAAAACGATCGCTTACCAAGCCAATGATTCTGGTGTTTCTGATATTTATTTGATTGAAACCCATGGGGGAGAACCAAGACGCTTGACGCATGTTGGAATTGATCGTCTACTGGGATTCAAAGATCCAGAAACACTTCTCTTCGTCTCATCTCACCTAGCTGCCAATCGAGGAATGGGCGAAATATATCAATTAGACCTTGAAACTCTATCTATTCATTCGATGAATACGGGCCCCGCAAATCGCATAACGTTTGGAAATAATAAACAAGTTCTACTAGGGAGAAATTGTAGGGATGCTGCACGTTGGAAAAGATATCAAGGTGGAACTGCTGGAATCTTCTATATTGATATCAAGGGTGATGGAAATTTTAGTCAAATTCTAAAGAATATTGGTTATAACTTAACCGATCCCCACATACTTAATGAACAACTTTATTTCATAAGTGACCACGAGGGTGTAGCGAATGTCTATCGCTCTGACTTGAATGGCGACGACATATGCAGGGTCAGTAATCAGACAGAATTTTATGCCCGAAATCTTAGTGCGGATACAACCACTAATAGACTTACTTATCACGCTGGCGGAGATTTATACGAAATAGATCTAGAATTAAAAAAAGAAATTAAGCGTATCATCGAAGTAAGATCACCTGCTATGCAAGCTCAACCTCGATTCGTTAATGCAAAAGCAAAACTTGATTCTTTTGATGTGCACCCAGAGGGAGACCGACTTGCAGTGGTCAGTCGTGGACGTTTCTTCGAATTATCAGCTTGGAAAAAGGCACCTAAAGGATATGGCCTAAAAGAAGAATCCAGATATCATCACCCTAGTTATCTCCCAGATGGAAAGCAAGTAGCAGTAGCCTGTATGAAGCGTGACCAAGAAGAAACATTGAGTATCATCGATCTTGAAAAAGATAGTTATTATGAGGTTGGTAAGAGCTCTGAATGGGGTAAAATTTGGAGTATAGTTCCCTCTCCCGATGGAGAGAAAATTGCTATAACTAATAATAAAAATGAACTTTGGTTAGCGCGTAAATCGCGTCTAGGAGAATTTCGTAAAGTAGACAAAGTAGACAGTAATTCTTTTAGTAGGTTTAAGGGACTGAACTGGTCTCCAGACTCCAAATATTTAGTATACAGCGCTTCAATTGATGATGGGTTTCGTTCTGAAATCAGATTGCTAGACAGCACTAAGAAAAATTCTCGAGCTAAGGCACTTCTAGAACCCGTACTATCAGACTGGAGTCCTCGATTTCACCCTAATGGTAAATATTTATTTTTTCTAAGTATTCGAGAGTTCCATCCCAACTACAATCAAACACATTTTGATCTAGGGTTTCCATTTGCGGGACGACCTTATGTGGTTAGCCTAGAAACATCGCTGGAAAATCCCTTCGATCAAATGCCTGAGATACTAGATAAAGATAAGAAATCAAACACTAAGGTAAATATCGCTTTTGAAGGTATCGACCATAGAATTGTACCTGTAGAACTCGAGCTTGGGGGGTATTTCTCCATCGAAGTTTTGGAAGATAGGCTTATATATTGGAGAAAATCTCCAAAACCTCTCAAGCCTATTAAAAGTTGGAATAAGCATGGAGAAGGGCTGCACTTAGGCCATGTTATGTTTGAAGACTCAAAAACAGAGATTTTCCACAAAAATGTTTCTGCCTACGCTCTAAGTTTTGATGGCAAATCCATTCTCATTAATAGCAAAGGTAAATTAAGGCTTATAAGCTCAAAAGAAACCCCTAAAAGTGGAACCGAGAGTAACAAAAAAGATGGCTGGATAGATCTTGGAAGAGTTCAATTCAAAATCGATCCCAAAAAAGAATGGGCTCAAATGTACCGAGAAGCTTGGGTATTACAACGCGAGCATTTCTGGACAGAGTGTCTTTCAGGTATAGACTGGAGCAAAGTATACAAGCAGTATTTACCCCTACTAGAGAGAATCAAAACTCGTTGGGAAATGTCGGATCTTCTTTGGGAAATGCAAGGAGAGCTTGGTACTTCGCATTGTTACGAAATGTTTGGCGATTATCCTAAACGTCCGCCTCATCATCCGATTGGTCGTTTAGGTGCCAAATTTGAATGGAACCAACGTCGGAATGAGCTCAAGATTCTGGAGATATTCAAAGGCGATTCATGGATTAATGGAGCTGATTCTCCTCTTCACGGCATTGGTTCAGGACTCAAAGTTGGTGACTGTCTTCTTGCACTGGATGGCGAAAAACTAGTCTCTGGGCTGCATCTTTATGAATTACTTGAATCGAAGGCTTCCAAAAAAGTGAATCTGCTGGTCAGGCGGAAAGGTAAGCGTAAAACTGAAGAGATTTGCATAAAGACTCTATCTAGCAATACAAAAGCGCTGTACAGGCAATGGGTAAATAAGAATAAGGAGTATGTACATAAAAAATCTGGAGGTAAACTTGGTTACGTTCATATTCCAGATATGGGTGTGGCGGGATACAGTGAATTTCATCGTAATTTTCTTTCCGAAATACGACATGAAGGGCTAGTCATCGATGTAAGATATAATGGTGGAGGACATGTTTCTCAGCATCTCATCAAGACTCTCGCTCAGAAAGTGCTTGCATTCAATTTATCTAGATATCATGGAGAATCTCGATACCCTAGTTACGCAGTTCCCGGTGCACTTGTGGCCGTAACAAATGAGCATGCTGGATCTGATGGTGATATATTTTCTCATGCGTTCAAATTAATGAAATTAGGAGCATTAGTTGGTAAACGTACTTGGGGAGGAGTGATTGGAATTAACAGTCAATATCGATTGAAGGACGGCACACTGACGACTCAACCGGAATATAGTTTCTGGTTTAAGGATGTCGGCTTTGCCGTAGAGAATTATGGAACAGACCCAGATATTGAAGTGGAAATCCTGCCACAAGATTGGGCTAAAGGTATGGACCCACAAATAGACAAAGCCATTGAAGTCGCCTTGACCGATTTAAGTCAGAACCCACCGATAAAGCCAGATTTTTCTAAGCGACCAAATTTATCTCGCCCCGCTATAAAGTCGCTAAAACAGCAATCTAAGTTATCTGAAAAATCCAAGGCATCTTCATAAACTGGAGCTAGAATTTGAAATTAATGCCATTGAAATTCGCTTTATTGCTATTCAAACGGATAGTATGATTGATGATCTATGAAAAGTTTGTCTACTGATAATTATTTTGCACCGGCCGGAAAATATTTATGGGATTCTTGGTTCCTCAATGCAAATGATGGAGTCCATGCTTTTTATCTTTGTAGCCCAAGAGAAGGAGACCCTGAAGATCGACATCACAATGGTGTAAGTATTGGACATGCCTATAGTGAAGATTTATATAATTGGACGGATTTAGGGCTGGCATTAAAACCTAGTGATAAGAAATCTGATTTTGACTCTCTTTCATTATGGACAGGCGACATTTTTGAATGGAATAATAAATACTATCTATTCTATACAGGTAGACGTGAATCAGAATTTTGGGTTCAACGTATTGGACTTGCGATCAGTGACGATTTGAAGAATTTCCATAGAGTCAGCAATTTTTGCTTGGAAGCTGACCCAGAATATTACGATACACGAACAGAGTTGAATGAATTGAAATTCCCTCCCGCCTTTCGAGATCCCTGCATCATGAAAGATCCAAATAGTGATGAATTTATTATGGTTTTTTCAGCCCGTCACAAAGGTTCCGAAGACAACCTTCACAACGGTTGCATTGGATGGGCGAAAAGTCGAGACCTTATTCACTGGGAACAGCAAGCCCCTTTACTAGCACCTGGGGGTATCGATCAACTGGAGACTCCCCAACTTTTTTATTACAAAGATTATTATTACATTTTATTTAGTACATGGAGCAAAGCATTCTCTGAGCAATGTAATTATATTGCTGGTAGTGGACTTTATGGATTTCGTTCAAAATCACTCGGATCATCTTGGGAGCCTTTAAATGGTAACGCTCAGATTTTAGCAAACGGAGAAACACTCTATGACGTTAGAATGGTTTGTTATCGCCAAGACAATATAATTGCTTTAGGATGGTTAAACTTTGATCAAAATGGAAAGTTCGTAGGTAAACTTTCTCATCCCATACCCTTCTCTCTTAACCATACAGTATTAAAACCAACTTACCAATCTTGAGGACCATATGAAGCAACGCCCTGGAATGAGTAATGATGGAGAAACTTGGACACTGAAAAAGTTTCATGGTGCAATAAAAGTAGATCAAAACTACAATGGCGATCTCGTAGCTGCCTATTTAGATACAGAAACTACTGGTCTGGACCATAGAAAAGAATCTGTAATTGAACTAGGAATTTTGATTTTTAAGATCGATACAGATTCGGGCAAGATTACGGAAATTCTTGAAGATTATTCTCAATTTCAAGACCCCGGTCGGCCCATTCCCGAAGTTGTTGTTCAATTAACAGGTATCACTGATGAAATGGTTTGTGGACAGTCAATTCGATGGGAAACCGTAAATCAAATGCTCACTACTGTAGATATTATCATCGCTCACAACGCTAAATTTGATCGAGGATTTATTGATCCGTTAGTTCCTATAAGTTCGGAAAGAATATGGGCCTGTTCTATGAGTCAAGTTGACTGGTCAGGTACTGGAACTTCTTGCAGAAATTTGAGCCATCTCTGTATGGAGCACGGTTACTTTTTTGATAGTCATCGAGCGATCAACGACGTCAAAGCAGGTGTTCAACTTTTATCTTTTGACTCACCTAAAACAGGTAAACCATATCTGTGGGAATTAAATCAGAATTGCCAGCAATCAGAATTACTGGTGTCTGCTGAAGGTTCCCCTTTTTCAACGAAAGACATCTTAAAAGCTAAAGGGTTCCGATGGAATGCCCCCAAAAAAGTATGGCAGAAGCGTATCAATACTGCTCAGAAAGATGAAATTCAAGAGTTCTTTGACTCAGAAATTTATAATCGACCCGGATGTGGGCGATTTGCAGAAATACCTCCAAAGGACCGCTTCAAATCCGATTAATCAATATATGCTAAAATCTGCCACCTAAATTAATGTGATTATAAAACTTTACATAAACAAGGAGTACTGAATGTTCGAACAACTTGAGATGCCAAATCATGGCGAAACTATTACAGCCAAATCCGATGGTAGCCTTGTCGTACCAAATCAACCAATAATTCCCTTCATAGAAGGTGATGGTACAGGTCCTGATATCTGGGCAGCTGCCCAAAAAGTTCTTGATGCTGCAGTAGAAAAAGCCTACGGAGGTGAACGTAAGATTGCTTGGTTTGAAGTTTACGCTGGAGAAAAGTCCTATAAAAAATTTGATTCCTGGTTACCTAAAGATACTCTAAAAGCGATTGAACATTACAAAATTGGAATTAAAGGTCCTTTAACTACACCAGTCGGTGGGGGAATTAGATCTATTAATGTAGCTCTGAGACAAGAACTCGATCTCTACACCTGTTTGCGTCCCGTTCGATATTTCGCCGGTGTTCCATCTCCTCTCAAGAATCCTGAATATACCAATATGGTTATCTTTCGCGAGAATACCGAAGATATCTATGCTGGAATAGAATATGACGCTGGTTCCCCCGAATGTAAAAAGTTACTGTACTTTCTACAAACTGAAATGGGAGTTGGCAAAATTCGTTTCCCCGAAACTTCCTCTTTAGGAATAAAACCTGTATCGCAAGAGGGAACCGAAAGACTGGTGCGCGCATCCATAGAGTATGCTTTACGTCACAAGCGTAAATCTGTGACCTTGGTACACAAGGGTAATATAATGAAGTATACCGAAGGCTTCTTTAAAAAATGGGGTTATGAACTGGCCGAGAGAGAATATGCAGATCACTGCTTCACTTGGTCAGAATACGATCGTATTAAAGAAGACAAAGGCGAGCAAGCAGCCAATGCGGCGCAAGATAGTGCCTTGGCAAGTGGTAAACTACTGGTCAAAGACTCTATAGCCGATGCTTTTCTACAACAGATTCTTTTGAGGCCTAAGGAGTATGACGTAATTGCTACCATGAACTTGAACGGGGATTATGTGTCTGATGCTCTTGCGGCTCAGGTCGGGGGTATTGGCATAGCGCCGGGAGCGAATATTAATTACGTAACTGGCTGTGCAATTTTCGAAGCGACTCATGGAACTGCTCCTAAGTACGCAGGTCAGGACAAAGTGAATCCTGGTTCAGTTACTTTAAGTGGTGTTTTAATGCTTGAGCACCTAGGATGGCAAGAAGCCGCTGACCTAGTGGTCAAAGGGATTGAGAAATCAATCAGCGCCAAGCGCGTCACTTATGATTTTCACCGTCTGATGGAAGGCGCCACGAAGCTGAAATGTTCAGAATTTGGTGATGAAATCATAAAGAATATGTAATATCAAACCTTAATAAACTTATGATCAAGGCCCAGTGATATCACTGGGCCTTTCTCTTTCTAGCCTAGTTAATTGGTTCTATTTGAATTCTAAAATCATGACCGTCAATACTAACTTCACGAACGCTATCGCCCTGTAAAAGTTCTTGTTGAGAGTCCAGTTTGATACATAAAATCTCACTCTTAATCAGAACTGAATGTTCTTCCACTGCCCTTAGAATTTGTGAACTATTGGAAGAAACCTTACCAAAAATTCGATCACTCAAATGTAATTCTGAATCTTTACGTAGGGTTTGAAAATGACGGATAATTTCACGGGCATGTCCCTCTAAAATCAATTCTTCATCTAGATTTAAATCTAAGCTGACGAGTAAACCATTCTCACTGGCACAATCGAAGCCCTCTTCTGCTCTATATTGCATATCAAAATCACCCGAATCTAGAAGATGCTTTTCTGCTACTAAAAGCTTCTCATCCTTGATCTCCCACTGACCTTGCTTTACGGCCGCAGCGACTTCTTTCATCTGCTTACCTAATTTGGGACCAAGACTTTTGAAATTCAATTTACATTCGGGAATTCCAAGAGTTGAACCATCAGCCACATACTCAATTTGTTTCACATTTAGTTCCTCCTGAATTAAATCTGAATACTCTTCCAGTAAGTTCTCAGGTAGATCCCCTGCTACACGAATACTTCGTAATGGCTTACGAACCTTCACTTTATTACGTGCTCTTAGATTATGACCTAAACTAACGATGGTTCTTACTTGATCCATTCTTTGGCTCAAGTTTTCGTTAATAAGTTGTGTATTAACTTCTTCCCAATCAGTCAAATGTACAGACTGCTCTCCAGTAAGAGCTCTGTAAATTGTCTCTGTAATAAATGGCATAACAGGCGCCAGAATTTTACATAATCCAGTTAGTACGGTATACAGTGTGTCATAGGCTGCTGTTTTGTCCGCTTCTAGTCCCTCAGTCCAAAATCTGCGCCTACTACGACGCAGATACCAATTCGTAAGAATAGGCAGAAATCTCTGGATATAACGGGTAGCCTCAGCCAACTCATAATTTTCCAGATGTTCTGTTGTAAACTTGAGAATCTGTTGATATTCAGAAAGGATATACCGATCCAAAACATGATCTACCTGATCTGTAACCTCAACAATTTTTGGTTTATAGCCATCTAGATTTGCATAAGAGCAGAGAAAGCTATAAACATTCCAAAGAGGTAAAATTACTGACTTAACAATCTCTCTGAACTCGCTATCTGCTACTCGTACTTCTAAACCATTAACTACAGGAGAAGTAACCAAAAAATAGCGCATAGCATCGGCACCATAGACTCCAAAAACTTCCATTGGTGGAGTGTAATTCTTGTGACGTTTAGACAGTTTCTTACCATCTTCAGCAAGTATTAATCCTGTACAAATTACATTTCGAAAAGCAGGGCGATTAAAAAGTGCTGTGCCAATCACATGCAAATAATAAAACCAGCATCGTGTCTGATCGATTCCCTCACATATGAAATCTGCCGGATAATTGCTCTCGAATTTCTCCTGATTTTTGAATGGATAATGTTGCTGACCGTAAGGCATTGACCCTGATTCAAACCAGCAATCAAGAACTTCTGGTACTCGATGATATGTTTTGCCGTCTTTATTAATCACTAAATCATCTACAAAATGTTTGTGAATGTCTGAGACGCTTTTTCCACATAATTCCTCAAGTTCCTGAACAGATCCAACGCAAATTAAATCACCTTCTTCTGAGCGCCAGATTGGTAATGGACATCCCCAAAAACGATTTCGCGAAATAGCCCAATCTCTAGCGTTCTCGAGCCAATTTCCAAAACGCCCTTGCTTAATATGACCTGGGACCCAATGAATTTCTTCAGCATTCTGAAGTAGTTTTTTCTTTATCTTCTCGATACTTACAAACCAACTAGAAATAGCCTTATACATTAGAGGAGTATCTGTACGCCAACAAAAAGGATAATTATGCTGAAGTGTCTGCTGCTTAAACATTAAGCCTCTATCCTTAAGATCACGACTTATTAGCTTATCAGCTTCCTTGAAGTTTATACCTCCGATCAATGGCATCCCTTCTTTAAAGTTTCCATGGGCATCCACTGGGTCAAAGACAGGTATTCCACTGGCAAGACAGACCCTTAAATCATCCTCACCAAAGGCCGGCGCCTGATGCACGAGTCCCGTACCAGAATCATCACTAACGTAATCATCAATCAAGACCTTAAAACAATTACTGGCATCTATTTCGGACACTGCATAATCAAAAAGCGGTTTGTATGTAAGACCTTCTAATTCAGAGCCTTTGAATTCCTTATTGATTACGTATTGATCTTCTTCAAAATATTGATCTACTAAACTCTTACCCAAAATATAAGTTTTAGAATCCTGCTTATTTAAAAGCTCTACATAATCAAGCTCAGGACCCGCACAAATAGCTAAATTGGAAGGTAAGGTCCAGGGGGTTGTTGTCCAGACCAAAAAATAAGTTTCAGCACGATCGATTAACTCAAACCTTACGGTCACCGATGGGTCTTGGGTATCCATGTAATTAAGACTTGCTTCTGAATTAGAAAGTGGAGTAGAAAGTCTCCATGAATATGGTAGAACTTTACGACCCTCATAAATCAAGCCTTCGTCCCACATACGTTTGAATGCATGCCATACGGATTCCATGAAATCCCGATCCATTGTTTTATAATCATTTTCGAAATCAATCCAACGACCCATCCGTTCAGTTACTATCTGCCACTCCTTGGTGTAGCGCAAAACTGTTGAACGACATTTCTCATTGTATTTATCAACGCCATAGTCAAGAATATCGGGAGCACCTCTCAAATTAAGTTCTTTTTCGATTTCCAACTCAATTGGCAAACCATGACAATCCCAACCAAACCTGCGCTCCACGCGATAACCACGCATGGTTTTATAACGTGTAATTAAATCCTTCACTGTGCCCTGTAAAAGATGCCCATAATGAGGCATGCCCGTAGCAAATGGAGGACCGTCGTAAAAAACAAAATCTTTTGCTGAAGAGCGGTTTTCAATCGACTGATGAAAAGTTCTATTTTCTTTCCAATAGCTTTCAATCTCATTTTCCATACCTGGAAAATCAGGTCTGTTGCTCACCGGGGGAAAGATTTCTTTAGTCATGGTCTTCTCCTTTAGACGGCCTCAAATAACGAAACCTGCATTCTAGTGCTCCAAGGCTGAAACATCAATGAATCATGAGTTAACTTTTTTGTTAAAACTTGGTCAAAAATAGAAATTTTGTGAGCTAAATAACTCCATTTACATAATGGATGTGTGTAGGAAATTAAAATTTCCAGATATATCCACCACCGATGGTATAGTCTCGAGAATCATCGGTTATCCCAAAAGTAGCATTATAGAACCACTGACGGTGTTTGTTAATTGTATACTTACGACCATACAACAATTGAACCTCTTCCATACGAGTATTTCGATCTTTGCCTACTTTGGCTGTGGCATTACCCACATTAGGTGCAATAACTTCAAGGTTGTCATTAGCTCCTCCAAAAATTCCTAGTAAGCCATAATTCTCTGAGAGCTTCTTATTTAATTTTTTATTAAAAGTCCAATTAAAAGTCCATCGATCGCCTTGTTCAGTTCGAACTATCTGTCCGTTAGATTCCTGAACTTCAATCTCCCCGCGTTCTTGAAATTTTAGAGCCATTATTTCTTTAAGTTTCTTACTACGCTGTTTCTCATATTTAAGCTGAACGTTACCTTCAAATCTAGATGGATTTGTCGATGTCGCTCCACCTGGGCGAAAATTCACAGTTCTTCTTGTGAAATTGGTACCAAAACCATAACTCCATTTTGTCTTCTTATTTCTCTTAACATTTCGCATGTAATTGAACACCAGGTTATCACCCGGCTTTTTATAAGAAACACGTCCAAATAAGGAGGAATATGAGCCATTCATTGTATAGCCGAAAGTATAATTATTAGTGATACTTTTAGTAGGTTTGTTAATGAGATTGAAATCAACTCCTAAATTCAAACCTTTACCATAAGTTGGGTCAGAAAAACCCTGACCAGTTTCACCCATTGCAGACGTAACATTATTTTCTGATGCGTTTAACTGTTCTTTACCATTGGGCAGATTTAGCTTAAATTTCCACTTCACACCATCAAGACCAACCTTTGCCTTCTGTGTGGACATCTCATGAACAATTTTTAGATCCTTAAATCCTTCGACACTATCTTTTGTAATTGTGCCATTACCACTTGCTTTCAAATTAGCTTTAGCCCAAGGCATTACTAGGGTTACCTTATTCTTTTTATTCAACTGGAATTTGAAAGTATTCTTCACTGTAAAGCGATCGACACTCTTATCTAGATTTTGTGATCCTGAACGAAAACTTTTAGCTTCATACAAAATATCAACTTGGCGACTACTTTTCCCTTGCTGTAAAGCAAAAGGATAAGGAATCACAAATACGTTAAAAGTCAAATAAACTACGATTAAACTAATTTTCGAATTCATGCTGTGTTTTAAGATATCGGAGCAATGACTTTTGGCTTTGATAAGCGATCTAAGCGAAAACTTCCCGGAAACTCCTTGCTATCCTGTGTGGCATACAAAAAATTAAATTTCTCTCCACGATAGAGAACATGTGGCTCTACCTCAACCTCTTCTTGGTCACCATGATCCATCTCATAGGTAAATTTGAGTTTATATCCAGTTTTCAATGATTTCTTCAACGCCATTAAAGGCAGTGGTAATTGCACCTGAAACATTTGAGTTGCCAAATTAAATCGACGTGGCGAAGCAACCTGTCTAATTTCATCAAAACTACGCCCTTCATTAACAAAATGCAAAAATAAGTGCATAACATGATAAGAATCAACTAGGGCCCTATGAAAACCTTCAGCCTTGAAGCCAAAGTGGTGTACTAGAGTTTCCATTTTATGATTCATGATATTTTTAACGTATTCACGAGCCATAGGTAAACTATCCCAAACTTCATTCTCCGGCAAATTAATACCTTCAAGACTATATTCTGAGCCAACAAACTTCACATCGAATTCAGAATTATGAGCTATCAAAATTGAGTCATCACTCACAAAATCAGAAAATTTCCTCAATATTTCAGAGACCTTAGGTTTTCCTCTAACATCTTCGTCAAATATATGATTGACCTTGCTTGCACCCTCAGGAATTGGAATTCCAGGATCAATTAATTCGTCAAACTCTCCCAAAACCTGCCCGTCCCCAGTGAACTTGACCGCGGATAATTCAATCATTCTATTTTGAACCGGTTGGAATCCAGTAGACTCAATATCAAATGCCACAAATAATTTATCTCGAAACTGACTCAACTCATCCTCCAAAATAAAAACAGTAAACTTAAACCAGCTTTTGCAACTGAGCCATTGGGGACAAACCTTCAGAGATAAAATCTTGAAATAGGAATTAAGGGTGTACCCCATAACTACGGCGAGAGCGTAACATAAAGGCTTATCAAAAACATTATATTTACTCTATTTTATCCCGAAAATATTAAAGATATGTGTATGACCAAAATTGTGATGATATTCCTAATTTTTAACTTATTATCACCCAATGCATTCGGCTCTGAGAAAAACCGGATCGATTCTGATATAGAACAAATTTTGTTAAATCCGGAATTCCTACTTTTCAGACGTGGAGAAAACCAAAAGATATTCGAATATGATCAAAAAACAAGACGAGCTAATGCACCAAAACATGGTGGGGTTAGTTTGAATGCTTTTGAATTTTTCGAAAGTGAAAATACGCTTAAACGAGAGATTACACGCAATGTAATGCGAGGATATCTTCGTTTCTTATACTCCGATCAGTATATTGTCAATGAACCTGATAATTACATAAAAATTGAAAATATTAAGAAAGTAACACCAGTCTTACAATTTGAAGATGGAGAAAAAAACCACTATCTCCTTAAAAGATTTAATGATAACAACTTCGATTTAATACTTTTGGAATATTCCCAGATATTTAAGCAGTATTCTGGCAAAAAGATGGAAAATTTTGATCTCTTAGAGTATCTCCATACAGCTCGAGTATCCGGAGTCGATTTATTAAGAATTGCCATATACGAAGAAAAGTCATTTCGAATTCCTAGACTAACTAATCTTGAAATTCCAATAAGAAACAAAAGTATGATCACAATCCTTGAAGAAAATAAAGCCGCCGAGGAAGAAAAGATTGAGAAAGAGAAAGCACCGCTAAGATTAATGCGTCAAATCATGACAACGGAGCGTAAAGCTAAAATGCTTATGCAACCGTTGCAAGAAAAATTAAAACTTGCTGAATCGAAACGAAATGAAGAGTTTCTTAAACGAAAAGAGCTAGTTTTAATGCGATTACCACACTTGAAATCAGCCTTAGACGCTACAAGAAATGAAGACGAAATTACACTACTTGTTCAATCAGAAATAATTCGTTCAATCTACGAACCTGATCCTTCAGAAGAAAATTGTCCGGGTGAACTAAAAGACGGGAATTGTATACCAAACTCGAATTGGTCTAACAAAGTTTGGAAACTATACCGGCGTCTGTACAAATTTAGGGATGTGGCATCACATATTTTTCCAGATCGTAGGTCTATTCATCGTCAAAAACTATCCAAATCCAAAGAATTTGGAGGAGCTGAATTATGGTAAAATTTTTAATCTGTCTCATGGGTTTTATTACATGTATTCGTGCCGAAATCGAATCAGTTGAATCTACGCCCCAAAGCACTTCTTCGACTCTTTCGGTGCTGATTGATGAATTTAAATCTCAATATGGCGTAGCTCTCTCTAACCCAATAAACTATTCTCAAAAAGTTAATAAACCCGTTCTTTATCTGATTTATGCTCCATGGTCTAATACATTTCAAGTTTTCAATAGAGATGCAATTAATGATCCAGTCATATATGAGTACATGAACTTATTTGAGATTATTAAAATAAGAGGCGATATGGATGAATACAAAAAATTGATCCCAAAAAGATATTGGACTAGGCAATACCCAGCCTTAATAGCCTTTAGTGAGTTAAGAGAGTTAGGTTATCTGCGCGGAGAAGAAACAGTTGATACCAAAAAGCTGTATAAATCATTAGATTTTTGGTTTGAGCAATGGCGGAAAGATAAGGAATTGAAAACCGGAAAAAAACCTATACATCCAATGCGTTACTATTTTGAGGAGGATTATAAATCAAGAGAAATCGTTAAAAGCAAAGCAGGTTACCTTCTCAAAACTGGTTGGGTTGTACATGGAAAACCACGCCTAGTTCGAAATAAAGTTGTGACTATGGTTGATGGGCAAACTGAAACTTATCTACCCCTACATCTTTTTACAGACATTTCCAGAAAACTGGTATTACAGTCAGCTTTTAATGCGATGAAAGAATCCGCAAGTTTAGTCCCAGGTGATTTTCCATTAAATTTTACCAATACGGTCGATAGCATACCCAGTATTAACGAACTCAAAAATAAGTCGGAG
Source organism: bacterium (assembly GCA_036339875.1). GTDB lineage: Bacteria > Muiribacteriota > UBA6191 > UBA6191 > UBA6191 > JAYZAC01. The sequence goes on from JAYZAC010000104.1 coordinate 16,759, forward strand.
CTACCCATACTTGTTTTGATAGATCCAGAGGAACTTTTTTTAACAAAACTGAAAGACTATAATAGCGATAATCGAAAAACTGCAAACACCCTAACCTATGTAAAAAAATATATAGGAGGAAAATCACTTGCCAAGCCTATGGCTGAAATTATAGCCAAGTTTTTCAGAATAGAATATCCAGCTGCCTTAGTTTTACAGGCAGGAACAGAGAATAGATCCTTTTCCAATTTAGATGACCCAGAAGAATTTTATCGACTATTGAATGATGAAGACTTAATCAGAAATCCAAAACCATTAGAGGATAAGAGCACTGGTAATGATATTAAAAATTAATATCACCAAATAAATTATTTACTGACTTATCATCTGGCTTAATATTTGAATCTGCTTCCTCAACATCTTCGTCGAATTTACTAACTTCCGCATTAATGTTTTTGTGAAAATCATAGACTAAAGGTCTGATTGTTTTACCATTATCCACCGGCGTGTAAACGCCTATGATTTGAGCTTTCGGATTTCCACATGTCTTTTGAATAGGTGCAGAAAAGCTTGATGCCGCTACCGTTTCAGATGTCTTTATCGCAATGTGGCCTGCTGGGTGAGTTCCACATATACTCCAAATTAAAACAGAACCAAGAGGTGCATCTAAAGCAGTTTGCATACCCAATTCCCTCTCACTTGAAGACGTATCATTAGCCTCAAACACTCTACTGAGGCGGAAAATATTTCTATCTTGTTCCTCTATCCACCCATGATGAAATTGGTTCGCATATGGCGGGTCATTGAGACGCCGATTTACTTGTCCAATATACCAAGGGTCAGTCTGCTGAAAATCATCATTCAATGCCTTTGCTACCGCGAATGATGCACATTCATAACAGTCTGATCTTGAAAAGTTTTTATTAGCACATTGTCCCTGTCTACCTCGAACTTTGCTAGTAGAATGACCAAGACTAACCGAATAATTATCGTGAAGCTGTTCCTTGGCTATTTCCATTTTTCGAAGTCTATACTCTTTCAGGGAATACTTTCTAATCTGAGTACGAAGATAGGACAAACCTTTCTCAAAACCCTTTATCAATTTTTTTGCAGTTGTCCTATTGCTGAAAAACCATGCCTCAAGATTTAAGAATTGATTAATCATCTCAATATTCTGTACGTTACCTCCAGATTTCAAAACGAGTGTGTATTGCCTGACTAGGAAGTATGAGAGCTTCATAAGATAAGTTTCATTAGCATTAGCTGCGCTCATACGATAATGCAGTTCACGCAGTCTGTTAAGTCCATCCTTTAATTTATGGCTACCTGAGTCTTTATTTGCTCCAATAACAGA
>JAYZAC010000105.1:0-33060 GCA_036339875.1 bacterium
TACCATCCATGCCTGTCAAATAACCCTGCTGATATAGTATCTGACAAGCTCTAATCAAGTCCTTTTTTAATCTGTATCTAACATGCATTATTTTTGCCCCTTAACTCTTCAATGACTTCTGGGCCGTTAACAATAGTAGAAGTTTGTAACCTTCCCTTCAGAAAATTTCTTAATAAAGGGTCTGCAACGTTACACCGAGCTATGCTTTCAGAAACCGATCCCATGAATTTAATCGACTGGTCTTCAAACAATATAGCCTTATCCGCCCATTCAAGTAATGCTTCATGGTCATGACTGACCCACAAAACCAAAGTTTCCGAATTAACATATGATCTCATAGTATTAATCAACTTCATGCTACAACCAGGGTCTATTCCAGCTAAGGGCTCATCAAGGATTAATATCTTAGGCTTATAAACCAGAACTGAAGCTATCGCCACCCGCCTCCTTTGACCTCCGCTGAGTTCTAAAGGATGTCTGTCTAAAAAAGAATCATCTAGATCGCAATTTCTTAGACTATTTGAAATAAGACTTGGCCATAAATCCTCTGAAATATCAAAATTTTTTAGCGCAAATTCTAATTCGCGACCAACAGTGTCTTCAAATAATTGGTGCTCAGGTTGTTGAAAAATATATGAAACATCTACCGGTCTTAGACTAATACCATTAGCTCTGATTCGAATTTTATTATCTAGCAAACCTGCAATTAACTTAACAAACGTTGATTTTCCTGAACCAGTAGCTCCCAATAAGCCAACTAAATTTCCTGCATTTATACAAAAGGACTGACAATTTAAACCTATTTTTTCAAATGGTGTGCCGGAATCATAACTCCACACTAAATCATTCAATTCAAAATTCATTAGATTTTCTTTCTAGACCGTGACGAACGCCTACATTCCAGCCCATATTCCAAAACTTATCACTTCTGGAAAAATCATCAAACCCATTAAAACAATCCACCTCACCAGAATCCAAACAATAAATAGTTTCAGCTTGACGAACCTCATCAACTATATGACTAACCAAAAGAATACCCATATCATTTTTGGTCAATCCTTTGAGAAACTGAAACATATCAATTCTAGCTAAGGGGTCGAGCATAGCTGAGGGCTCATCAAGTATTAAAAAATTTGCCTGAGCTGCCAATGCTCCAGCAATAGCTAAGCGCTGCTTCTGACCGCCAGAAAGCATCTGAGGATTAGAGTTCTCAAATCCACCTAAACCAGCCCTAACTATTGAACTTGAGACTAAAGACTTCATTGAATCGACTTCCATAGCTCTATTCTCAGGCACAAAAGCGACATCATCAAATACAGTCGTAGCTACTATTTGATTTTCAGGATTTTGAAAAATTGGATAAAAAAGACGCGATCTTAAAGAAGAATCTAATGATACTTTTTTACAGGAGCTGTGCTGTAAATATATTTCTCCGGCTAGAGGATCTAATAATCCCAAAAGCAATTTTATAAGAGTTGACTTCCCGGCACCATTTACACCAACTAAGCTAGATATAGAGCCAGTTTTTAATGACAAAGACACATTTTTAAGAGCAAAGGTAGCGGGATCCTCATAATGAAAAGCTACTTCATCAAAAACAATTTGAAAAGATTTAGGAAAAGTACACATATAAAAAAAAAGGTCACACCTAAAGATGTGACCTTATCATTTATATATTGATTTATACCAGACTTATAACTGCCATTTCTGCATTATCACCTAATCTAGGTCCAACCTTGATAATACGAGTATAACCACCGGGACGCTCCGTATATGCCGTAGCGATCTCAGTGAAAAGCTTCTTAACTATTCGAGGGTACTCGGTAGTCATATCAAATTCTGTATTACTTGCCTTTGCTTTCTTACGTTCTTTGCGCTGTTTTCTTGTTAATTCAACAAAATTTCTTTTGTTTTGACCACTTGTGAAAAATGATATTGCATTGCGTACATATCTATCGCGATTGGCCTCATCTGCATTACCACGTTTAGCTAAAGTGATTAAACGCTCAACAACTGGGCGCAAAAGCTTTGCTTTTGCAAGAGTAGTTTTAATCTTACCTTCACCTGAGCTCAATAGACTGTAAACCAAGTTACGACGCAACGCTAATTGATGATCTGGACGCCGTCCTAATTTAGTTTTCCTTACACGATGTCTCATTTCTAAATCCCTTCTCGATCATCCTTAAGCTTTAAGCCATACTGAGACAATTTCTCTCTTATCTCGGTTAATGACTTTTTACCAAAGTTCTTGATTTGCATCAACTCGTCGATCGACACCTCAGCAAGCTGTCCCAAGGTTTTAATGTTACCAATTTCCAAACAATTTCTAGATCGTACCGAGAACTCTAAATCCTTGATCGTAATATCATCATTGGATTCTACATTTTCCTCTTGTTTGCCTTCTAACTGGAAATCCAAAGAAGGAAAAGGTGACTCAACTTCAATAGTACCCATAAAATCGTAGTAAGACATGAGCATCTTAGAGGCAAATCTTAATGCCTCTTCGGGAAACATAGCACCGTTTGTTTCTACATTTAGTACTAATTTATCATAGTTTATATCCTGTCCAACTCTTGCATCACTAACAGCATAACTTACCTTTTTAACGGGGGTAAAGTGACCATCTAGGTACATAGTTTCTAGACTTTCCTCTCCGTCACCTTTGTAGCTGTGGTCGTAACCTCTACCAGAGCGAACATCTAACTCCATGTACAATTCATAGTTTTCATCAGTAATAGTGCATATAGGGTGTTCCGTATTTACTACCTTTAATTTCGTACCTACCTCTAGGTCACTTGCAGTAACTACACCCGCCCCAGCTTTCGATAAAACAATCTGTATTGGCCCATCAACTTCCTCAACTGAAGCTAATACGACTTGCTTAAGATTTAGAAGAATCTCTAGAACATCTTCCTTTACACCAGGTATGAAAGAATATTCATGCAGGACACCGCGGATTCTTACACCACTGATTGCCAAACCAGGCATTGCTGACAAAAGAACTCGACGAAGAGAATTTCCCAGCGTCAAGCCGAAACCCTTCTCTAATGGTTCAAATGTAAAAGTGCCTTGGAAAACACTATTAGCATCCCCACGTTCAACCTTAAAATTTGGTTCTTGAACTTTAATCACGAATTCCTCCTCAATATTATCTTGAATAGTATTCCACTACAAGATTCTCTTGAATATCAAAATCAATCTGGCTGCGAGACGGTAAATTATTATAAATACCCTCGAGCTTCTGTCCGTCTACCTTAACGTACTCAGGAATACCCCTAGCTGCTGCATCAACATAAGATCCTTGCACTGCTTTAGAAATTTTAGACCCTTCTTTGAGTGTAATCACCGAACCAGGTTTTACCTGAATAGAAGGCGTCCTAGCTTTACCACCATCAATTAAGAAATGGCCGTGTACAACCCACTGTCTAGCCTGAGCTCGACTGCGGGCAAAACCCATTCTAAACACAACATTATCTAAACGTGACTCTAATAATTGCAATAGTCCTTCACCGGTAATCGCAAATTTCTTCGCTTTATCATAATAGCGCTGAAGCTGCTTCTCACGAACACCATAAGCGTACAGCAATTTTTGTTTTTCCCACAACTGAACCCCATAAGTTGACATTTTCTTTCGGCGACCTAGTGTGGAACCAATGTTCCTTTGATGTGTCGCCAAATCAATATTTTTCAACGCGAAGTGCTTCTGACACTTCGGAGTGAGTGGAACTTTCAAACGTTTACTAAGTTTGACCATTGGGCCTCTATAGCGTCCCATAACATTCCCCCGTATAATTTTTCAATTTTTTCATTATTACAATTCCAAGACTAATTACAACTTTAAAGCCTTCACTACATCCGACGACGCTTCTTCAACTTGCAGCCATTGTGAGGATGAGGAGTAATATCCTTCAAGCCTACTACTTTGATAGCTGAGCCCTGAAAAACCTTAACAGCAGAATCTTTGCCTTGCCCTGGACCGCTAATATAAACTTCTATGGATCCTAAACCCATATCCAAACCATCTTTGACAACTTTGTTAGCTGCCAACTGCGCTGCATATGGAGTATTTTTTCTCGAGCCCTTAAACCCAACATTACCTGAACTCGACCATGCCACGACATTGCCGGACATATCTGTCAATGTGATCAAAGTGTTATTAAAGGACGATCTTATATACACGCGTCCCTTTGTTATTGATCGCTTGATGCGTTTTGCTTTACTCATTATTTGCTCCGATTATTTCTTACGTCTTGCACCGACTGTTCGACGTGGTCCCTTACGAGTCCTCGCGTTCGTTCGAGTTCGTTGTCCTCTACAGGGAAGACCTCTCCTATGTCTCAAACCACGGTAGCAACCAATATCCATCAATCGTTTGATGTTCATTGTGCGCTCTTTTCGTAGATCCCCTTCTACCTTGTAACTTTCCTGAATTTCCTTAGCAATTTTAGATACTTCACTATCGGCTAAATCTCGAACCCTAGTGTTGTAATCAATTTTAAGCTTATCCAAGATTTGCTTCGAAGAAGTCAATCCAATACCAAAAATGTAGGTTAGTGCATACTCGATGCGCTTTCCTCTAGGTAAATCTACACCTGCAATACGTGCCATAACGCTCTCCTATCCCTGTCTCTGCTTATGCTTTGCATTTTCACAAATCACACGCAAGACACCTTTGCGACGTATTATCTTGCATTTTTCGCATATTTTTTTAACTGATGCTCGCACTTTCATTCTAAACCTCTGCTACCCGAGAACTTGGTTTCACAAGCTCTCCTAAGATGAAGTCGGTTATTTTATCTTTTTCTTGCGATCCGTCAATGTTTAAAATTGAATGAACCCCAGAATAATAATTTATTATTGGAAAAGTACTATTAGAATAAACTTCCAAGCGATTTCTAATAACCCCTTCTTCATCGTCTTTACGTCTTATCAAAGCCTTCGATCCACAACTTGGGCATATCTCAGTATCTACAGCCGAAAGCTGATTTACATTAAAAATCGATTTGCAGTCTCCGCAAACTCTTCTAGCTGTTAACCTTTGTACAACTTCTTCAGCATCCACTTCTAGGTTAATAATTCTATCTACTTTGACATCATTATCAGTAAAAGACAGATCTAAGGCTTTAGCTTGTACTAATGTCCTAGGAAACCCATCAAGCAAAAACCCAACATGGCTGTCCGATTCTAATACCGTTTGAACCTCAGACAAAATCATTTCTATCATAAGGTCATCAGGCACTAGCTCACCAGCTTTCATGTAACTTTCTGCTCTTTTTCCCAATTCCGACTGCACGGCCACCGCAGATCGCAACATATCACCCGAGGAAAGGTGTTTAATACCCAACTCATTCGATATAATTTCTGCTTGCGTACCTTTGCCAGCTCCGGGTGGCCCCATTATCAATAAGTTCATACCTAACTCTTCATGAACCCTTCATAATGCCGGGTCACCATATAGGATTCCATTTGACGCACTGTATCTAACATCACACTGACCACAATAAGTAAACTAGTACCACCAAAGTAAAAAGTCACATTCATATATTTTGACATTAAAGGTGGAATAAGACTTACGATAGCTAGGAACAGAGCTCCACACAATGTGATTCTAGTAACAATACGGTCAATGAAGTCCGCCGTCTTACGCCCTGCTCGAATACCCGGTATAAAACCACCATATTTCTTAAGATTCTCAGCCATCTCAGTAGGATTCAACTGAATCGCTGTGTAAAAATATGTGAAGAATATTATTAGCAAAGCGTAAAGACCCAAATGAAAGTAATGTGTATGACCAAACCAAATCGTGGCCGTAACTAACCATTCTTCTTGAGGAAACTTACCCTGAAAATACTGAAATATAATGGGAGGAAACATCATAATGGAAGAAGCGAATATTATAGGAATCACACCCGCCATGTTTACCCGTAGTGGAATAAAAGACTTTAGGCCTCCCTGTGATTTCCCACCAGCATTACGACGAGCATGCTGAATTGGAATTTTTCGTACTCCATCTTGAATATAGACTATGGATGCTACTACCACCAAACAAATCGCTACGATAGATAATAGTCGTCCAACATCGGGAATCGATGTGAAGTCAGTTACCTGTAATGTTTCCACGATCGCAGCTGGAAATGTCGCCAAAATACCAACCGTGATCAAAAGTGACATACCGTTCCCGATACCTTTATTGGTCATCTGTTCACCAAGCCACATTATGAAAGCCGTTCCCGCAGACAATGTAATTACTGCCATAGCCATGAATTTCCATCCTGACATGACTGGAAGAACGACACCTGGCATGCTCTCCAACCATGTGGCTATTCCAAGAGCCTGTATCGCCCCTAAAAAGATCGTCCCGTACTTTGTGTACATATTGATTTTTTTTCGGCCTTCAGCACCTTCTTCTTTTTGCAATTTTTCCAAATACGGTACAACGTAAACCAGTAACTGCATTATGATTGAAGCATTGATATAAGGCGCAATCCCCAGCGAGAACACACTAAATCTTTCCAGCGCCCCACCGGAGAACATATTCAAGAAACCAAGAACTCCCTGTTGGCCTTCAAATAATTTAGCCACCTCGTCCGGATTTACTCCTGGCGTCGGGATTTGGCAACCTAATCTAAACACGGCTACCATAGCCAAAGTGAAAAGAATTCGACTCCGCAGCTCGTCAATTTTCCAGGAGTTTTCCAATATCTGCCACATTATTTTACCTTGGTTGTTCCACCAGCACCTGAGATTTTTGAAATGGCTGATTGAGAAAATTTATGGGCCGTGACATTGAGCTTTTTTTCTAATTCACCGCCACCTAAAATTTTAACAAGATCAGTAGACTTCTTAATAATTCCTTTTTCAAGAAGTAATTCAGGAGTGACCTCTGTACCATTGTCAAATTGATTTAAAGCAGTCAGGTTAACTGGAACATATTCAACTCTGGTAAAGTTTTTAAAGCCCCGCTTGGGCACCCGACGAAAAATAGGCGTTTGACCACCCTCAAAACCAACATAGGGTCGACCACCGCCGCTACGGGATAATTGACCTTTTTGTCCACGACCACAAGTCTTGCTCCCCGCGCTGAAACCAAGTCCATATCGTTTTTTAGCTTTTCTACCTTTGACCTTATCTAGGCTAGTAATGCTCAACATGGCATTCTCCCCTTTAACACTCTTCTATTACTGTACTTTCTCAACTTTTATTAAATGTTTCACTTTCTCTACCATACCTAGTACGTCAGGAGTAGTATCGTGAACTCGAGATTTACCTCGGCCATGAAGTCCTAGAGCAACTAGATTAGCTTTTTGACGACTTGACGAGCCAATTTCACTTTTAACTTGAGTAACTTTTATCTGTTTCATCTGTAACTCCTAATGGAAAATCTGATCCGGATTTCTATCACGCAATCCACAAATTTCCTTTAGAGACTTAATACTTCCAAGTGCCTTAATAGTAGCTCTAAGAACATTTACTGGGTTGTTCGATCCCAATGATTTCGAAAGGATATTTCGAAAACCAGCAGCTTCAACAACTGCACGAACCGATCCTCCGGCAATAATACCAGTACCCTCGGATGCGGGTCGCAATAGGACGCGTCCGGCTCCGAATTTAGCCTCCACCTCATAAGGTATCGTACCATCCAATATCACTGTTTTGATCATACTTTTCTTAGCAGCTTCGAAACTCTTTTGTATTGCGCCCGGTACTTCGTTAGCTTTACCTAATCCAACACCAACACTACCTTTACCATCGCCTACTACCGAGATAGCTGAAAAACTGAAACGACGTCCGCCCTTGACTACCTTGGCAACTCTAGAAATCCGTACCACCGTTTCTATAAATTCCTGCTCATCATCTACTTTTTCACGCTGAGAAAAACTTTTTACGTCCTTCACCGAAACACTTTGCTCAAGATCTAATTTCTCCAATGGAGTTGCATCTTCATCGTCAGCAATTTGTATGAGATCTGCAACATCATCAGTAATAGATTGACCCTCTTCAATTACTGCCTCTTCTGTAGCTGCACTTTCATTAACAACAGCCTTTTTTTCGATGGCTTCTTCTGTAGATTTAACTTCTTTTTCGCACATATATACTACCCCTTATGGAAGAAGCTTTGCTTCTCGAACACCATCCGCAAACGCCTTAACCACACCATGGTATGGATAGCCATTACGATCAAATACTACCTTAGCTATCTTCTTTTCCTGCATACGCTTTGTAACAAGTTGCGCTAATGCAACCGCTTGTTCAAGTTTAGGCTTACTCTTTACCTCGTCTCTAATTTCAGGACTCAATGTAGAAGCACCGGTTATTGTAACGCTTTCATCGTCATTAACAACCTGAGCAAAAATATTGCGACCAGATTTGAAAACAACCAATCGGGGCACGCTTGATGTCCCATGCACTTTTTTACGGACACGCTGATGACGCATGAGACGTCTTGAATTACGATCTTTGATATCTGCCATGATTTAACCTCTACTTCTTACCAGCTTTTTTACCAGCTTTAAGCTTGATATGTTGCCCGGTATGACGAATCCCTTTTCCTTTGTAAGGCTCAGGTGGTCGCTGACGAATAACATCTGCAGCAAACTGTCCCAATTTAGCCTTATCAATCCCCGTTAGAGTGATTTCATCTTGCTTCTTACTAACCTCCGCCTTTATACCCTCAGGTATAGGCATTAGCACATCGTGTGATTTACCAACTTCCAATTGCAGTTGGGTGCCTTTCACACTTGCACGATAACCGACTCCAATTAGAGTAAGCTTCCGCTCATATCCCTTGCTCACACCAACTACCATATTATTGATGAGAGCTCTCGTGAGTCCGTGCAAAGCTCTAATTTTACGATGCTGAGATTCCACTATCACATTGACTATGTTGCCATCTAAGGAAACTGAAACATCTGAATGTACATCCATACTTAAGCTGCCCAGTTTTCCGCTAATAGTAATATTATTTTTTCCGAGTTCTGCTTTTACATCTTGGGGCAAAACCACAGGAGCACGCCCAATCCTTGAAGTTATAATTTTTTGTTCCATCTCAACTCCTACCACACGAAGCAAAGTATTTCGCCGCCGACACCAAGTTTGCGAGCTTTCTTACCCGCTATGATACCCTTGGATGTCGAAACAATGGCAGTACCCAGTCCACCTAGAACCCTTGGAATTTCTCTGAATCCTGTGTAATTCCTAAGTCCTGGTTTCGATATTCGCTCTAAGCCCTGAATAACCTTTTCTCCCTTTTTATATTTAAGGTCGATCGTAAGGGTTTTAGCATGCCCGTCACCAGCTATACCGAAATCATTGATGTAACCTTCATTCTTCATTACTTCTGCAATCTGTACCTTCATTTTTGAAGAAGGCATAGAAACACTAGAAAACATACGATTGTTAGCGTTTCGTATTCTTGTTAGCATGTCTGCTATTGGATCTGTCATCATATTGGATACCCCCTCGCTTACCAACTTGCCTTGTTTACACCTGGTAGCATTAAGTTCCCGGCCAATTCGCGGAAGCAAATTCGACACATATCATAGCGACGAATATAGCCACGTGGACGCCCACAAACTTTACAACGGTTGTAAGCTCTAGTAGAGAACTTGGGCTTACGCTTCTGCTTTGCGATCATTGATTTTTTTGCCATTTGAATCTCCTACTAGCTCTTCTTCCGAACGAACGGAAGACCTAATTTCTCTAGTAAAGCCAAAGCTTGGTCATTACTTTCTGTTGTTGTTACAAAAGTTAGATTCATACCCCGAACTTTTTCCAAATCATCATAATTAATTTCTGGAAAAATAAGTTGCTCCTGGATTCCTAAGTTGTAATTTCCTCGACCATCGAAGGCTTTACGAGACAATCCTTGAAAATCGCGAACTCTAGGTAACGCGGAAGCAATAAGTTTAGTGAGAAATGAGTACATTCTATGTCCACGCAACGTCACTTTGCAGCCAATTGGCATGCCTTCTCTAATCTTAAAATTAGAGAGTGACTTACGCGCTTTGGTAATAACAGGCTTCTGGCCACTTATTACTGCTAATTCACTGGCAGCAGCCTCGATAAGTTTTTTATTATCTTTGGCGTCACCAACCCCAATATTGATTACAATTTTTTCAAGTTTCGGGGCTTGCATGATGCTTGTGTGTCCAAACTCTTGCATAAGAGCAGGGCCGATTTCTTTCGTATACTTCTCTTGCAGTTCCGCCATTACTTACTCCTTATCTAATTGTTCGCCAGACTTTTTAGCCACTCGAACTTTCGTGCCATCTTGTAAACGAGTAAATCCAACCCGAGTAGCCACATCTTCTTTGGGGTCTACAAGCATTACATTTGAAACGTGTATAGAGGCTTCTCGCTCCTGAATTTCACCCGGTCGACCCTCGCTGCGCTTGACGTGCTTCTTTACAAGATTTACTCGCTCTACAACGACACGCTGCTTTTTACGATCCACCGAAATGACCTTACCGCGCTTGCGCTTCTCTTTCCCCGCAATAACGACGACTTCATCGCCTTGCTTAATCTTCCATTTATCAGCCATGACTTACCTCAGATAACCTCAGGAGCTAAAGACACAATTTTCATGTAATTTTTAGCTCTAAGCTCGCGGGCAACTGGTCCGAATACACGGGTACCTCTTGGATTGCCCTGTTTGTCTACTATTACAGCCGCGTTCTCATCAAATCTGATCCAGCTACCATCAGGTCTACGAATCTCCTTCTTAGTCCGCACAATAACAGCCCGTACAACATCTTTCTTCTTAACTTGTCCATTGGGTGTAGCTGCCTTGACACTTGCAACCACAAGATCTCCAACAGATGCGTATCTGCGCCTCGTACCACCAAGGACCTTGAATGCCATCAATTCGCGAGCACCGCTATTGTCAGCCACTTTCAATTTGGTCATATCTTGAATCATGAGTTAGCCCCCTGCTCTGTAACAATCTGAACCAACCGATATCGCTTAGTTTTAGAAAGAGGTCTTGTCTCCATGACGTGAACTCTGTCGCCGACCTTACATTGATTACTTTCATCGTGGAAAAGCAAAGTCTTTGACCTACGTAAATATTTCTTATACAAAGGATGCTTCTCTGTGTAATCAATCCTTAGTTTTGCCGTTTTATCACCGGAAACCTTCTCGACAATACCGAATATTGTTTTTGGTGTAATTCGTTCTGTATTCGCCATGATTTTTACCCCCGACTACGCCTTCTGCTCTGTAATTATGGTCAATATTCGACCGATTTCGCGACGCTTGTCTCTTAACTTAGATTTCTTCTCCAACTGCCCAACAGCGTTTTGAAAACGCAACTGAAAAAGGTCACTTCGAGCCTCCTGCAACTTCTTACCAAGATCCTCTAAGCTCAGTTTACGCAATTCTAAAGCTTTCATTTTACCTTCTCCCCACCAACGTCTTTACGTTCTACCACTCGGGCTTTGACCGGTAACTTGTAGGCAGCCATTCGTAGTGCTTCTTTAGCCACCTCAGGCTCGACTCCACCAACCTCAAAGATAACTCTTCCGGGCTTAATTACAGCTACCCATGAGTCAGGTGAACCCTTCCCCTTACCCATCCGAGTCTCAGCAGGCTTCTTAGTAATCTGTAACTGTGGAAATATTCGAATCCACAATTTACCACCGCGCTTTAATTTTCGATTGATAGTAACCCTGCAAGATTCTATTTGCTGATTAGTCATCCAGAATGAACTAGAAGCCTGCAAGCCGTATTCTCCAAATGCAACGTAGTTGCCCTTTTGAGCTTTGCCTCGAATTTTACCTTTATGAGGTTTTCGAAATTTACTCTTTTTAGGGATCAGCATATTTCCTCCACAATTAACTTAAGTAACACTCACCGTCAAGAGACCACAAGTCTCCTAAAAAAATGAGAGTGCCAGATAATACAAGACCTGACACTCTATGTCTATCAATATTTAAATTATTTACTACTACGTCTTCGAGGCGTTTTATTGCCAGAAGTACCAGTAACAGCATCCGACTCTCTATTTTGAACAGAGCGCGCGAAAACTTCTCCCTTGTAAACCCAAGCTTTAACACCAATTACTCCATAGGTAGTGTAAGCTTTAGATTGTGCATATTCTATATTTGCTCTCAGTGTATGCAAGGGCACTCTACCCTCCATGTAGTGTTCCGTACGAGCCATATCAGCTCCACCTAAACGACCAGAAACCTGAATACGAACACCTTTAGAACCAATTCTGCGTGCTCTACCTATCGCCTGCTTCATAGCTTTTCTAAAAGAAACTCTCTTTTCGAGCTGAAACGCGACATTATCTGCAACTAATTGAGCATTGTTAGCAAAATCTTTAACTTCTTTAATATTGATAAAAACACTTTGCTGAGCAACACCCTCTAGCTCTTGTCGAAGTTTATCTATCTCACTACCAGCGCGACCAATTATCATACCAGGCTTCGCAGTATGAATAGTAACCTTGACTGACTTATCAGTTTTACGATCTATCTGAACGTGAGAGACTCCGTTTTTGTGAAACTTTTTCTCAATATACTTACGCAACTTCAAATCACTGTGAAGCATTTCAGCATAGTTTTTGCCTTCTCCAAACCATGATGAAGCCCATGTACGTGTGATTCCACCTCGAAGTGCAATCGGATTAACTTTTTGACCCATGTTTAACTCCTACTTCTCGGCCAACACTACGTGAGCATGACTGGTACGCTTACTAAGACGATCTGCTCGACCACGAGCCCGAGGACGAATCCTCTTCAATGTCACACCTTCATTAACATATATCTGCCCCACCATGAGATTACTTTCATTCAAACTCAGATTGTTGACCGCGTTAGCCTTAGCCGACAAAATAAGCTTCTCAATAACAGGGACACCACGCTTCCTAGCTACTTTGAGTATTTGCAAAGCTTCCTCTACAGATTTACCCCGAACTAGATCCACTATCAACCGCAATTTGCGCGGCGCAATACGCACGTTTCGCACGTAAGCTTCTGGAAGTTTTTCTTTATTGTTTCCCATTTTATAACCTCTATTACTTTAAAGAGATCTTTCGCTCAGTAAACCCTTGATGCCCTTTGTAGGTGCGGGTAGGAGCGAACTCACCCAACTTGTGACCAACCATATTCTCTGTTACATAAACAGGTACATGCTTACGTCCATTATGCACAGCAAAAGTGAAACCAACAAAATCAGGAGTGATAGTACTTCTCCGTGACCATGTTTTAATAATTGGTTTACGTTCCTGACCCTTGGATGAATCGACCTTCGCTTGAAGATGTCGATCAACAAAAGGTCCTTTTTTAATTGATCTTGCCATGACTACTTCTTCCTTTTACTAATTATTAATTTGCCTGAGTACTTCTTCCTATTACGAGTTACGTAACCCCGACATGGTTTACCCCAAGGGGAAACCGGATGATGTCCAGACTTAGAACGACCCTCACCACCACCGTGTGGGTGATCCTTGGGATTCATTGCCATACCACGTGTTTGAGGACGAATACCTAGCCATCGGCTACGTCCAGCCTTACCAATAACTATACCCATGTGCTCTTGATTACCAACTACACCCAAAGTAGCCCAGCATTTCGATTGAACGCGACGCATCTCACCAGAAGGTAGCTTAATTACTGCCATTCCACCTTCAACAGCCATAAGCTGCGCGCCTGTTCCCGCCGAGCGAACCATTTGTCCACCTCTGCCAGGTTTTATTTCGATGTTATGAATCATGCTTCCTACAGGAATACTGTCCATAGGCATTGCGTTACCAGGCTTAACCTCAACTTCTTGTCCACTAGTTAGAATTTCGCCTACTTGGACACCCTTAGGTGCAAGGATGTAACGCTTTTCTCCATCGGCATACTGTAACAAAGCAATATTTGCGCTTCGATTCGGATCATACTCTATAGTTTTAACGGTAGCCGGAACATCAATCTTATTTCTTCTAAAATCGATAATTCTGTACCGACGCTTGTGTCCTCCACCCCTATGACGCGATGTTGTTTTTCCACTATTATTTCTACCACCACTGCTCTTAAGAGGAGCTAGCAAACTCTTTTCCGGAGCCACCTTACTCAATCCCTCTTGAGACTTGACGGTCATGAATCTCCGTGATGGAGTTGTGGGCCTAAAATGCTTAACTGCCATGTTCCACCACCCTATGCATTATCAAACTTCTCAAAGAAATCCAGTGATTCGCCATCTTTGAGAGTTACGACTGCTTTCTTCCAGTCAGATTTACGATGAATATGACGTCCAGTACGTTTCGTTTTGCCATGTACTCGTGAAATATTCACATCTACAACTTCTACCCCAAACATCTTCTCTACAGCCCGTCTCACAGTTTGCTTATTAGCGTCAATGCGGACCTCAAATCTGTACTTATTCAAGTCACTCTCGAAATAAGATTTCTCAGATAGCAATGGCCTGATCAGTACCTGTGTTAAATCGATACTCATAGCACTACCTCCTCTATCTTAGCGAGGGCACTCTCAAGAACAACCACTTTAGAGTGGTTTATCAGATCGTGAGGATTAATGTTCTTATAGATTAAGGTTTTAACACCAGGTATGTTGCGAGTTGACAACTCCAACCCCTCCACACGCTCAGGTTCTATAAAAAGAACTTTTTCAGCGCCTAAATTATTAATAATAGCAACTGCATCCTTAGTTCTTTTGGATTCTAATGAGATATCCTCGATTACAACTAAACCACCACCGCGAGCCTTGTCAGTAAGTATAGATCTAAGAGCTAGTCGTCTTACTTTTTTAGGCATTTTTTTAGTATGGTTTTTACCAGTTGGCCCATGAGCAACTCCACCGCCTACCCATACTGGTGAGCTGGTGGAACCCGCACGAGCGCGTCCAGTTCCCTTTTGTTTCCATGGCTTGCGACCACCACCCGCAACTTCGGAGCGAGTTTTAGTTGACGCATTGGAACGACGCTTGTTAGATAATTGCAACAACAAATATTCTTTTACAGCTTCATAGTTAACTTCAACATCAAAAACTGCAGGATTAAGTTGCTGCTTACCAGATTCTTTTCCTGTTTTATCGTACTTTAATACTTCCATGACTCTGTCCCTACACCTTCACAGCTTCTTGTAAATACAGAATACCGTTTTTGTGACCGGGAACCGCTCCACGCAAAAACAATAGATTACGCTCAGAGTCACGTTTAACAATACTCAAGCCCTGCACAGTGCGCTGTACATTACCCATCTGTCCAGGCATTTTTACACCTTTCCAAACCTTAGAAGGTGTGGAACAATTACCAATTGAACCTGGAATACGATAACAATGCCCACCATGAGTTTTATCTCCACGAGCGGAGTTATGTCTTTTCACAACGCCCTGAAAACCACGACCCTTGGTCACACCCGTTACATCTAACTTTTCAATCTCCTGAAACAAATCTAGTGTCAGTACATCGCCAACCTTGCAGTCTGCACTCGGAACGGAAAATTCTTTGAGCACTTTAAATGCTCCCGTACCTGCTTTCTGAAAGTGACCCATCTGAGGCTTGGCAACTCTTTGCGGTTTCTGCTCGAGATAACCGACTTGAGCCGCACAGTAACCATCAACTTCTTCAGTTTTGATTTGAGTCACTGTACAAGGTCCAACCTCAACCACTGTCACGGGGATTGCTTCCTTGGTCTCAGCATCAAAGATCTGAGTCATACCAATCTTTTTACCAATCAATCCTTTCGCCATCATGATCCTTTACTGGTTATACCTTAATCTTGATATTGACCCCAGACGGAAGATCTAAATGCATTAGAGCTTCTACCGTCATCGATGATGGGTCAGTAACACAGATAAGACGTTTGTGAATACGTTGTTCAAATTGCTCCCGGGAATCTTTATTAACGAAAACCGAACGCAAAACCGTTGTTCTATGAATCTTGGTTGGCAAAGGAATCGGGCCAACTACTTTAGCTCCGGTACGCTTTGCTGCGTTAACGATCTCCTGCGCAGATTGATCCAGGATTCTATGATCGAATGTCTTTAAATAAATTTTAATTTTTCGTTTCATTATTTTAGCCTCTCGATTAGCCTACAGATCGACATCAAAATGCAAACTTATCATTGAATATCTAGGCGTCTGAGGTGCCTCGCACCTTACTAATTATTTCTTCAGTAATTGTTTTTGGAACCTCTTCATAGTGATCAAAAACCATCGTGAATTGGGCACGACCTTGACTCAATGAACGCAAAGAAGTGGCATAACCAAACGTCTCTGCAAGTGGCACATAACCTGTCACTAGCTGTGAACCACCGCGAGCCTCCATTTTCTCTATTCGACCTCGACGAGAATTGAAGTCCCCAATTATGTCACCCATATAATCCTCAGGCGTGTCGATTTCCATCTTCATGATTGGCTCAAGAATAAAAGGTTGAGCTTTTCTCATACCCTCTTTCATTGCCATTGATGCTGCGATCTTGAATGCCATTTCATTCGAATCGACATCATGGTAGGAACCGAAGTGAAGTGTTACTTTTACGTTATTTACAGGAAAACCTGCCAAAACACCCGTATCTAGTGCTTCCCGACAACCCTTTTCAACCGCTGGAATATACTCACGAGGAATAACACCACCGACAATTGCGTTTTTAAATATGAAACCTTCGCCAGCTTCATCCTCTTCAGATTCTAACTTTTCAATTATCATGTTTACGTGACCATAGTTACCACGACCACCTGATTGCTTGATATACTTACCCTCTTGATCAACTTTACCTTTGATCCCTTCTCTGTAAGCAACTTGAGGAGCTCCGACATTTACCTCAACCTTGAACTCGCGTAAGAGACGATCCACGATAACCTCAAGATGAAGTTCACCCATGCCAGATAAAATGGTTTGACCAGTTTCATGATCAGTCTTAATCCGCAATGAAGGATCCTCTTCAAGAAGCTTTCTTATGGCTGTCGTCATTTTTTCTCTATCGTCCTTGGTCTTAGGCTCAATCGAAAGATCAATTACAGGATCAGGAAATTCCATTCGCTCCAAGATCACCGGTTTGTCAGGGTCACATAAGGTGTCACCTGTTGTCGTATCCTTCAAACCAACTACTGCGCCGATATTGCCAGCCGTTATCGCAGAAATTTCTTCACGAGAATTTGCATGCATCTGAAGCAAGCGACCTATCCGCTCTTTCTTGCCTTTAGTAGAATTACTGGTATACGATCCAGATTCAACTTGGCCTGAATATACCCTGATAAAGGTAAGTCGGCCTACATAAGGGTCTGTCATAATTTTGAAAGCGAGCGCGGAAAATGGCTCCTGAATATCAGCCTTTCGATCAACTTCTTCATCAGACTTTGGATCTATACCCTTAATTGAAGGTACGTCTAGAGGGCTTGGAAGCAAGCTTACAACGGCATCCAACATAGTTTGAACACCTTTATTCTTGAAAGCTGTCCCACAGGTCACAGGATGAATCTTACAGGAGATTGTAGCCTCGCGAAGAGCGGCTATTATCCTTTCTTCTGGAATATCCTGCTCTTCTAGAACCATCTCCATTAGTTCCTCATCATAGTCGGCAATAGATTCCAACATACCTTCTCGATACAAAGCTGCATCATCTGCCATATCAGCCCTGATTTCGCGCTCTTCGAAAGCCGCCCCCAGTTCTTCACCTGTCCAGACAACTTCCTTCATGGAAATCAAATCTATTATTCCTTCAAATCTATCTTCTGCACCAATCGGTATTTGAATGGGAACTGGTCTCGCTCCCAATCGCTCCTTCATCATATCTACTACGTTAAAAAAATCGGAGCCTACCCTGTCCATTTTATTAACGAACGCCATACGGGGTACACCATATTTTTCGGCCTGACGCCACACACACTCAGATTGCGGCTGAACCCCTCCGACAGCGCAGAAAACTGCTACTGAACCGTCCAGAACCTTAAGTGATCGCTCCACCTCGATGGTAAAATCTACGTGCCCGGGAGTGTCAATGATATTGATTTTGTGACCATCCCAGCTACAAGTTGTCGCGGCTGAGGTAATTGTGATACCACGCTCTTGCTCTTGGGCCATCCAGTCCATGGTCGCATTTCCATCATGGACTTCGCCTATCTTGTAATTCACACCTGTGTAGAACAATATACGCTCAGTAGTAGTAGTCTTACCCGCATCGATGTGCGCCATAATTCCAATGTTTCTAACTTTGTTTAAATCTTCTTTAGCCATGATTTCCTCTAGAAACGGAAGTGAGCAAATGCTCTGTTCGCCTCAGCCATTTTATGAACATTTTCACGTTTTTTCATTGTGGCACCAACGCCCTTGCTTGCGTCTTGTAGCTCTCCTGCCAATCTTAAATCAAAGGTTTTTTCTTTCCTCTTCCGCGCCTCTGAAACTAACCAGCGTATAGCTAAAGAAGTTTGCCTATCCCATCTGACGCGAACAGGGACCTGATAATTGGATCCGCCAACTCGCCGAGACTTCACCTCGTTCAAGGGTTTTACATTTTTGATAGCCTGCTCAAATACAGCGAAACCGTTATGCTCTGGAGCCGACTCCGACAACCTTTCGATAGCTTGGTAAAACAATTTGGATGCTGTAGTCTTTTTCCCATCCAGCATAATTCCGTTGATGAACCTAGTAGCTAATACACTTTTGTAAACCGGATCAGGCGACAGCTTGCGACGTTCTGCTCTTCTTCTACGTGACATAATTACCTCTTATTTATCCTTTGGCCTTTTGGCACCGTACTTTGAACGACCTCGCATTCGCTTAGCAACAGCAGCCGTATCCAAAGCACCTCTTACAATGTGATATCGAACACCGGGAAGGTCTTTCACTCTTCCACCTCGAACCAAAACCACACTATGCTCTTGTAAGTTATGACCTTCACCTGGGATGTAAGCCGTTACTTCTTGACCTGTAGTCAATCGAACTCTGGCAACCTTCCTAAGGGCTGAGTTTGGCTTCTTAGGTGTGGTCGTATAAACCCTTACACAAACTCCACGACGCTGGGGACATTTCATCAATGCCGCCGACTTCGTTTTCTTAAATATTTTTTTGCGTCCTTTGCGAACCAGCTGGTTTATAGTTGGCACGTTATCTCCTCTATCTTCTTTAAAACTCCAGAAATAGCTAAAACGAAGGGTCCCGAGACCCTCCGGTAAATGAGCGATGGATAGTAACATAGGGCAAAAGGCAAGTCAACAATACAATGTAATGAGTACTGTAAATTTTTTTTACTAAATATTAGCGCTTTAAAATAGCTAGTTTAAGAGTTCTTTTTCGCCAATTATCGCCCTGACGAATCCGTATTCTCAAAAAATACACCCCATTACTCAAACGGGAACCCTGAGAATTAATAGCCTCAAAAGATTCACGAAAATCAACTTCTGATAAACCCTGCCAGTAATTTACCCTCTTACCAGAGGAATCATGTAGGCTAATATATACTTCATCAGGCTTACTTGTTGCACTACAGTTCAAATTGATTTGATCCATATTCATTATGGGATTGGGAGCGACGAAGCAGCGTTCGAAACCAAAAGGCGGAACCACATTTATCAACATATTACTACGCTGCACATTTCCAACGTTATCGGTAGCTGAAACCTCTGCCACCCATTTACCTAATGAGTGTTTAATAAAACCTCTATAATTATTATTACCGTCAGGCTGGAGTATATGCCTCCTATTTTCTAATTCAATCCAAACTTGACTAACCCCAGAAAGATCATCTTGACTGCGGAGTTCTATACTCTGACCTTCAATTGAAAGATCTTCCTCGAGATTAAAATCTAACTCAGGAGGATTAAGATCTTGCATAAGAAAAACTTTTGACATGTTTGTCGTTTGAATCGTGTATTTCAATGAGCCTTGTGAATCACAATTCAGATCCTGGCTCAACAAGTGAGTAAAGCCATCATTCCAAGACATAAAGATGGCTTTATCACAATTTTTACCTACTAGTATTGAACCACTCTGCTCTATCCATAAGTTCTCATCGCCAAAAAAATGAAGTAAATCCGATACTGTCAATCTCTTGGAAGGAGGATATGAAGGGGGCAGATTCTCCAACTCCACAAATTTTCGAGGTGTGGCTACGATAAAATTTTCTTCATTCAAATCTTCTAACACTTTATAGTCAATATTCGAAATCGATCCGTCTAACCTTTGAACAGAACCTTTATGAGAGTTTTTACTGGGTAAAACATGCAAAACAACATTCTGAGTTGAGCTAAACCCTCGGAAATCTTCAGCTGTGAACTCAAGGGCCACATCTCCAATAAACTGTCTATTAACATTAAATGAACCGCTGAATCCATTAGCATAATCTTTTCCCTCAATCATCGTTTGCCTCAGAGGAACCAAAGAAAGCTCTTCAAAACTTCTAAATCCCTCTGAGATAAATACTTGGGGAGTCGGTTTTTCAGGTTCATAGAGTAAAATATCATCGAGACCTTGATAGTCTATCCCTTTAAATACAAAGCCGAAAGAAGCTGGATCAACCGGATTTTGAAAAACTTTCACCTGAACATCAGGACCATTATCAATTTTGAAAACTGCTCTAGAGCTACCAAAGTCATTCCCTGCACGATCCTTAAACCCCTCAAGAAATAACGTTGCTGTCCCATTCACCTGTCTAGTAGGCATCTGGAAATGAAAATCAAAAATATTTGTCTCGAGAAGATGTTCAGGAAAAGATCTAGCATGCTGGATACTTTCATCACGATCATAGATAATGTAAGCCGATTCATTACCAAATAAACGAACCGGCTCTGGAGCGCTCCATCTGAAATGAATGGAAGTACCACTGGCAAATGTGTTGATGGAGTCCAAAGGGAATCCTTGAGAATCCCGAATTATTTCGATTTGACTATTAAAAAAATTCAAAGCACTTTGATCAAACTCTAGCTTTTCACCCCTCCCAAAAGCCTGATTAGGATCACTTCCCTGACCAATTCCATCGATTGACTCTACTAACCAGTAGAATTGATCACGATCTGTTAGCGGAACAATACCCGCAACCGAATTGATCAAACTAAAATCAACTGAATAACTTGTTATATATTTAGGCAAGTCAATAAATGTTGTCCTAGCATCTGGAGTTATACTCTCTCTGGATAAATGCAAACGGTATATACTAGCCTCTGGAACTGCCGACCAATTTAAAATTTGTAATGGACTCGTCACGAAAGTTGATAACTCTTTGCCTCTGAAATTAGTTAACGATAGAGGATAGTTACGTTGAGGAAATTGAGGTAGCTGATCTCTAAGATTTGCTATCCGCTCCAATCTCGCTTCATTTCCAACTCGATCTCTAAAACTAAATCGAAACATCGCAGAACCTAAACCACCCGGAAACGAGCCTGAAATCGCAAAAGTACCTTGAGTAGACTCAGAAGGATAACTAGGTGATTCAACTGAAGTAATCTTTTCAGAATAAAAAGGTCCTCCAATTAATGAACCCGTAACTCCATTATCAATATCATAGTTAAAAATCTCCAACTTAAGATGACTGGTTTCAAATTCATTCTGATTAGAAGAAAGTAGCCCACAAGGACCTTGGTCTTGAATCGAGCCAGAGAAAACAAACTGCTGATTCGTAAGATAATCTAAATCGCCAAAACCAGAAACTGAAAGACTCGGAGCTCTAGAGTCGAAAAGAAAAGTTGTGGAGCTAGAAGCTTGATTACCGGCGAGATCAAATATAGAAGCACTCATTTCATAAAGTCCGTCAAAGTCACCACCCTTCGGTAGACCAATATCGCCCTCTTCCACAACTAATGCCACAATTTCCGTATTGAGTGGATCCGAATCTTCAGAAAGAAAGTCAACTGTAGAAAGTATAATTCTTCCTGAACTAGAGTTATTAAAAGGTCTAGTCGGCTCTAAAAGCTTTATTTTTATTTCACTTTGAGCCTTACTTAAACCTGAAACATCAGTCGTGGCTGTAAAATCTTCAGATGCTTGAACCTTGGCTACATCCAAAGCTGAAACACATCGGCCATCCTGTGGGTAGGAAAGAGTCACTTTTGGAGGCAAAGTATCATATATATAATTAAATGTTGCTTGGGTATTATTACCAGCTTTATCAAACACATCTAACACTAACTGATAAACTCCATCACTGGTGCCGTCCATTGGTGGAACCGCTGTACTTAACAAACTACGTATGATTGCCTGATCACTGGTTACGATCCTCGAAACTGAATCCAAAACCTGGTTATTGGGTCCGACAATCTCAAAACTTGAGGAATTTAAGTCGACTTCGATGTCTTCTACTCGCAACAAATTAAATGAGTCATACGCTAAATTCGATGGCATTGAATTGATGAATGACTTATTTTGAGGAATCGTAACCAATAACGGCTTTACAATATTTTGCCTATCCAGCAAAAAAGTTCGTCGATGACGTAGGGAGTTACCCACATTATCAACAGCATTAAATTCAAGTCGGTAGCTACCATCAGTAACTAACGAGCTCTGTAATCTGCCCGCCACATCAAAACCATTTTCGGTAGGAATGAAGGTTGATATCGGAATATTGTTCAATGAATCGGGAGTTTCCTGTAAAGGACCAAATAACTCTAATGTAAGAGCTCCCGTATTTATTCCTGATGTATCTATCGTGGTTAACTCATTCTTATAAAAATCCGTTAAATCAATCCGAGCTGATACAAAGGTGGTCACCAAAGTGGAATTAGTCGGACTGAGAACGATCAGGGGAGCTTCAGAAAATTCATTTGGAGCAACTGTATCAACTAAAAATGCAGCTGTTCCCGAGGTCGGAGTAACAGGGTTACCAAAAAGATCTTGGCCGCCACTAATTTGATAATCTACCCTACCGTCAAACTCGCTTTTGTTAGCCAGAACATCATAAACATAGTCGAAAGCAAACGTTCCCACCTGTGCTGAAAAAACGGACGAAACTTTACCAGCTTTTCTGAAAATATTACCCGATTGTCTTAATTCAAGATCTGGTGCGTCCAACATTGGAAATAATGTTTCTAGCCTCATTTTTACATAATCTACTGTGTAGAAAACGGTCAAACCCGGCATAGCATTTGAGGAATCAGGAAAGATTTCCACTCTATTACTTTGTCCCCTGCTTGGATACTCACTTACATAAAGAAAATCTACTGGCACTTGGAGCTTATTCCGGTGCACTACAATCTCTGCCACCGAACTAACAGGGTCGGTATTATCAAATGAATCAATAGATTGTATGAAAATGGTTGTAGCGGTGGAAAGTGATGAAGCGATGGTTGAAATATCTAAGTCATTTAACTGGAATCTGCCATCAGAATCAGATTCGATGAAGCTACAGGTTAAGTTAGCGCATGCACTAGTTATTGAATCGTAATCACTTCCAACTATAGGTATACTTAATGGGCTTGTCCGCTGAATTCGTAAAAATTTATTGATATTGAAACCTGCCGCCGCCCCTATGGGAGGTAAAAGAACTACAAGCCTTGCATCTGGTTCAGTTACTCCCGAAATATCCATCACATCCTTATTGGTGTAATGAGTTGGTAGTTCAAAGCCTGAGGGTATCCTTGGCTGCTCCACTATGGGAGAATCCGGCGGGACTACATCTCTGATCACTGTAAGATTGAATGCTGAGCCCTTATTACCCTGCTCATCCGTAGCTTCAAGCCTGATAACCTCCTGTAAACCTTCCCTTAGGTTAAACACAGGAATACGTATTTCAAATGTCGCAGATTGAGTTAATGAAAAAGACGGTTGACTCACAGTAACAAAGTTACCTCTATAATTAAAATCAACATTAGTGCCCGTAGGGTTCACACTATCATCAAAAATTGAAAATGAAGGAATCCTCGCAGATGAAACATCAATACGTGTAGTATTACCAAAGTTCTCCTCAGACGAACCTCTGAGCAACAAACCTACTCCATCCGCTCCTGTTACGCCTGATATCTGAAAACTAGGATCTGGAACAAATGCATCAGGAAAGCTTCCACCGGGCCCATCGTCTATTGTTAACTCTGGAGACTTTAAACTTATTAAAAATTCATTATCATCGGCACCAAAAAAATTGGGAATACTCGGGAAACCCGTCGTATAGTTATCATCTGGACCACTTTCCAATAAATCTAAATTTATAGTTGGTCCAGTGGTATCTTTTATTACGGCTACTGAAGTACAAGGATCTGAACGATTACCCACCTCATCTAGTAAACACAAATCCAGTTGAATAATACCATCAGGAACATTCGTAAAATTAACTGCCTGTTGAAGATAAAACTTATCGTAAACAAGATTATTAAAGGCGCTGGTTCTGTCCAAAAAGGTTATACTTTCAGTCTGTCCCGTAAAAACTCCGTTACTATCACTGACTCTCAAAGTTCTTGTAAATGACTGAAACTGATCATCTAATAACGAATTGGTCAGAGGTATTTGATCACTAGTAGATGCGGGTGGAGAAACGGAAAAAATCGGAATTGGTCCCGAATCAGTTAATAAAGTCACAGATAATTCAAAAGACATTCGCCCATGTTCAGCATTTATACTTGTTTCATCATTTTCAGCTACAGCCTCAACTGTGAAAATAGAAGTGCTTATCCCATCACCACTCTTCAAATTTGTAAAAACTGGGGTAGTTGGCGGAAAAAAATCTTTTATCGCTAACAACTCTGTATTATTTGCTACGTTTATATTTCCATGTAGATCCTGCGGAGCAAAACCCAGTCTATAAGCGACCTGACCAGGAGAACCTATTTGTGGAGACCAGTCTGTAGCATCAATTATAGATTCAAGAATACCTGTATTTGAATCAGTAGTAAGTACTAATTCTTCCGGTAGTCCGTTAGAGCTATCAACCTGCCCATCAATGTCGGGACTATCCTGTGAGAATGTTCTAACTTGGACTAAGTCGCCTCTCTCATCATTCACCGAACCTCTCAAACTCCAAATTGAATCTTCAAATGGGGGATCAACAGAAGGTGGAGTATTTCCAAAAATAAATATCGATCGGGGCCTTTCTAGGAGTAGGTCTTGTGGGCTCGCTGTATCCTTAATGACAAGAATTCTGGACGGAGTACCTGCTTCTGGATTAGCTAAATTACCAAACGCCTGAAAACCACCTGGAGATACATTCAAAAAAGTATCTCTGGCACCAACTAAAATTTCAAAGTCACCATCGAAATTTAAGGTTTTGAAGTCAAACCCTAATGGATTAAACAAACCTAAACCGGGTCCACTTCTAGCTGGTGTTATATCAGGAGGAGCAGAATTACCTGGTGGATCCACATTGACCAAAGGAACATCTAATGGAAAAGGTCCTGTTTTGGTAGTAACATCACTGATCACTTCAACCGACAAAGGTGGCCCCGTATCAGTTACTCCACTTAAAATCCTTCCTAATTGAGCAACTACATCAGCCAATGCCTCCGGTCTATCTATTGAACCAGGGAAAGGGTCCGGATTTGGTTCGGTATCAGGATCAACATCAAAAAGTCCGGTGTTATTAATTACAGTACCTATAAAGCTTACTTCGAGAGATGCTGAATTTTGCACGTCGTGAGCATTAAAAATAACTTCTAAAGCAAACTCACTGTTACTCGGATTAAAATTTACAAAATGTGAATTAATATTGGAATCTTGCAAATTCTGAGTTCGAGCACCATCAATGTTAAAGCCACCAATTTGAGGTGCTCGCGGAGGCCCCTGATCAACTCTAAAAAGTAAAGGTAGATTACCATCTATCGTCAAAGGACCTAAAACCCAAGGCGTATCGCTTGCCGCAGGATTTTTAGCATAGGGATATAAAAAAGTAATACCTTCAAAAAGCGCAACAGCAGGAGTGTCAAAACCTTCGTCAGGATCTTGGATATTAATTACAGTGCTATTTGCAACTGGCTGGGTCTGTAACTGATTCATCATAATAAAATCAGCAGGAGTCTCTACGATAGTGGCCTTAAAACTTGGTAAAATTGTGGGCCCAGGATTTCCATTTTGATCACTTATGTTCTGTTCACCCTGATTGGGAGGTTCAATGAATTCAAATCTCGTAACAGCAGCCTCTGAACCAAAACAGTGCAGAAGCAACAAAAACAGACAGTAAAAACGAGGAATATACGAGATCGACATTTTATGACCAAATTTAGCCAAAATTGTCATTCAATGCAAGACAAACCGTTCAAATCGGAGCTCTACGATATTGAATATCAACGTAAAATGACAAATTTACCCTTACGGCGAAATACTCTGGAATTCTGCTGAACTTCCAACTTGAAGAAATAAACACCGTTGGACAGTTCTGTACCATCAGAATTAATTAGCTCTGAATTCCATTGATTCTTCCCAGGATTGTGGCTCACTTCATCCTGAAAAACTCTTCTACCAGAAGAGTCGTAAACCTTAACAAACCCAGTCTGAGCAGGACCTGCAAGGAAGTAATGTAAAGTCATAAAAGATCCTCTGACAGGATTTGGAACCACATAGGCCCAATCTATACCCACACCAGCTAAAACCTGTATTGCCCGAGATAGCTGCAATTTCCTACCAGAGTTGTCACTTACTGAAATATCTAAAAATCTTTTACCACTAAAATTTACCGGCGGCACCTCGATTTGTAACTCAGTACCATCATTCGACCAAACAATATCTTCGCCATCCAATTGGAGTCTCAAACTAGACCAGTTCAGCCCGCTACCTGCATCCCTTAATTCGAAAGGTGCAACTTGCCAACCGGGAGCCAAACTTCGACCCTCAAACCATCTTAAATCTGGAGAATATAAATCCTCTGCAAGTGAATATTGTTCTCCCATAGTAGTCGTTAGAGTCTGCCCTACTGAGACATTCTGGACGTACGACCACGAGTTAGAAGCCTTGCGAAGAAGTACGGTGTAACTTGTAAGTCTTGATTCTATTTTGGAAGGTAATTTGAGATTCATAGCTAGACCACGGAGACTATCACTAGAGGCAAGCCAATCAAAATTAGTATGAACTCTCCACGGTCCTGTTGTCTCCTCTGAAACTGCTACAGGTTCAACCATTGAAACCAAACCAGTAAACTCTCTATCTGGGCTGACTACACCATAACTTAATCTCGCACCTGAACGATTATTCAAGTTGAAATTTTGCGAAGATCTAAGTTTACCTAAAGAAATCTCTTTTTCCTTCGAGATAACCCTACCGAACTGATCTTCATAATCTATCATCAAGAAATAAAAACCAACGTCAGAAACACTCACCTGAAGCGGTACTGAGAAACTGGATGCTACCCCTCCTCCAGTGATTGTGGAAACCTGCTCATTTAATGGTAAAGGACTCAATGATTTAGATTCAAAACCCTTCCTAATCGAAACTGATGGACTTACAATTTTACCACCTGAGCGCCTTACTAAGATGGGCTCCAATTGACCTAAATGAGAAATCATCCGAATTACTGAGATTAGTTCCTCATCGGCCACGGGATTACTGAAAATTTGTACTCGAGTATCGGGACCAAAATCTACTGCAAAACTTTGGTTGAATACTTGCATAGATTGATTGACTAAGTCTTGGTAACCACTTATGTGCAACTGCAATCGATCGCGAGGAAAATCCTCCTCAGGGCGAAGTGGAATAGTACCCTTAAGATAAATTCTATTAGTTGTAGCCGTAGTCTTAATTTGTGGCTGAAGCGAAATTTTTTCTTCCCAATCTGTTATAAGTAATTCTTGAACCCCCTTGTAATTTCGCTCAAACTTTTTATTGAAAATAACCTCTAATTCAAATTCTGGCGTTGAAAGAAAAGCACCGGACGCAGATAAATCAGAAAATCCCCCTATCTGATAAATAAGTATTTGTTCAATTTTAAGCGGGCGACGATCCAGTTCCAAATCGTAGTACTGACTCCATAAACTAGTTCGACCCGAACCATCTAAACCTCGAATCCTATAATGAAAAAGCTCTAGATCTGTAACCTTTACCAAATTTGGCTCTGAATTACTAAGGTTCATATTTAAACTCAAAGGATCTGATATCTGCTGAGTAGCAGGGTAAGTGACTCTATGAATAGGAATATTTGAAGATAGTCTTGGACGATAAATTTCAATTTCTACGTGCTTGATACCAATAATATTCTGCCATCTTAAACTTAATATTTCATCTCCAGTACGGTAAGTCGTAATTTGACCATCCAATTCCGATTCAACGGGCGGCTGCACTATACTTGGAGTAGCCATGTTGTGATCAACCAATTGAAAAATACGACTAATGTTGTTTGAATTTCCAGCTTGATCTGAAACTTCTAAATTTAGTCTGTAATACTGATTTAGTAACGTTCCTTGAAAGCTGATAAATGTACTAAAACCCCAGTTAGCCTGAGCCGAGTGATAAGTAAAGCTTGTTGGAACAGTAGTCTGTATTCCTTCTACTGCCAATGTAGGAATAAATATCCCAGTAACTGACTCAAGATCAATATCATAATTAAAAACGGATAATTCTAAAGTAGTAATTCCATTATGTGCTTCTCCAGTCACATTGAAATGACAAGGTCCCTCATCAGAAATTGATCCACCAATATCAAGTTCAAATCCTGAAGTTACACCGATTAAACGGAAGTCACTGAACTCTTCAATTTGAATTGAAGGAGCCTGAGTATCATAGTAAAACTGGCTAGATGTTATCTTAATATTACCAACAGAATCATAAATCTCAGCAAATAAACCTAAAGCGCCATCGTCCGCACCTCCTACCCTTAGTGGAGTAATTTGTGCTCCCGACGAGTTTATAAAAGCAAGCTTCAACGCCTGATCAGAAATACTATCAACCTGTTCAAATAATTGACTCTCCCCCCCAAAGACATCACCAGTCAATCGCTCAGTTCGAGGGTATGACGGCTCCAACATTCTTAATTCCAAACTACTCCGCATATCTACACCTGCAGTAGGTATCGTAATATCTTGCCTACCGGGTGCATCTCTGACCACGAGATCAAAAATATCTAGATCTGACGAATTACATGTGTTCAAAGCTGGGAAAAAACTACCACTCATAGGCGGCGTTGTATCTAGAAGAAAATCATGGACCTTAACTACAGTATTTCCTGCTAAATCCACAGCGTTAATTTCTATTTTATAGGTTCCGTCTGCACTACCATCATCCGGTAGAGAGTTTATTAAATATCGTCTGATTGAATTTTGGTCAATAATAACTGCACTGCTCATTTGCACAAACTGATCTTCTGGATTTTTCAATTCAAAATTAGTTGTAGTTAAGTCTACATCAATTCTATCTACGACCAAGTCTAAATACTGCGTAACACCAGTTAATGGCAGAGAAGAAATCATCCCCCCATCCGATGGATTAGTTACTACTAAAGGATCTGCAATTGGGGTATTATCAAATATTATATTTGAATAAAATCGATGACGATTATTTAACTTATCAACAGCTTCAAGCATTAATCGATAAACACCGTTTTTCATGGTGTCCGTTACTCGAAAACTAAAATCGAAACCGGTAGTTGTGATTGTCAGCTGAGTACTCAACTCAGCTTCTGAGGACTCTGCTAATGGCCCAAATATTTTGAGCGATGAGACTGTTGTATCAATCCCAGATCGATCAAAACTGCCATTACTTGGTAATAAATCAGAAAAGCTCGCGCTAATTGTAACACCCTGAAAATTTACTCGACTACCTTGTGGTGGATCAAATAAAGGCTGGATTTCTCTAGGTATGAATAGCGGTTCAGTTGTAACAATATTCGGAGCTAAACTATCCACATAAAAAGCAGTCGAAATAAGTTGCTCACGTATAGAGTTACCGAACAAATCAAGTCCATTATGGACTCTAGCTCTTACTCTTCCATCAAATTTTCCCGTTGAAGCCAACACAGAGTATTTATATTGAAAAACCGTTTGTCCTTTTACCTGATCTACTGAGCTAAGTAATGAAGCTTCTTCAGTTTCTGCTAAAAATTGTGTTAGAGACAAATTGGGAGCTTGAATCATGGGAATCAAAGTTCGAAGTTCAAACTTTACGGTCTCGATACCTACAAAAAGAGTCTCAAGAAGGCTGGGAGGGAGGCTTTCTGGGGGATAGATTTGAATAGCCTGACTAGTACCTTTAAAATCTACAATACTCAAGCTATGTAATAAACCTCCATCAGGGAAATAAAACACTTCAACAGGAGCAACAGAAAAATTAGGATCTGTATTATCAAACTGATCAATAGACTGTAAATAAAGAGTAGTTGGAGCCGTGTAACTAGCTGGGACATTACCAATATAGAGATCAAAAAACCATGACCCCGTCTCATTTAACTCAACATAATCATAATGTGCTTCTACATCTGACTGTGGTAAGGAAGAATTGAAAGAATCCAAGCGCGGCACTAATTGAGAAGAACTTTTAGCAATTCGTGGTATTTGATCTCCGGTTGAAAAAGCACTTGGGTCCTCTGGAGGAGTCAAAGCAACTATTTTACTTCGCAGCAGCTCTCCTGAGGATATCGTTAGAATCCTACTATCCTTTGCACTTAACCTACCTGATAATCGTATTCTATCGCTGGCGGAATAAATTCTAAGTACTGAATCAGTAGGTAATTTAGTAGGGCTTGTAATGATTGGTGGATCTGCGGGAGACGTATCTCTGTAAATACTAATTGAGGTTGGATTACCAGGGATATCACTATCATCAAATGCTTGAAAATTTACGACTTCTCTTACACCTTCAATCAAACTAGAGATATCTAAATTCACGCTAAAGGTAGTAACCGTAAATCCAGTACTCTGAAGACTCGCATTGACAGCGGGTATATGTGCTGAGCGAACCTCAACTCTATTGATTGTTGTTATAGCATCAATTGCCAAGCCTTCGACAAAAAGCGAGTCTACGGTACCAGGGTCTGGAATCGTTGGTGAAGAGCCGTTAGGACCAAAATCTACCGTCAATTCAGGAGAAATCATACTCACTACATAATTATCATCATCAGCACCTGTGAAATTAGGAGCAGGATAATTATTATCAGGGCCAGAATTCTGTCGATCCGAATCATTAAAAACTATTGAAGGACCTGTAGAATTCTTTATAATTGTAATAGAGGTTGTATTTGATGAATTGCCAACTTGATCGACTAATTCTGCTATTAAAGTGATTGGCCCCTCCGCAAACTCCTCAAGACTAAATCGTTGACTGAATTGATACCTCTCAGGAACTTCCCCAAAAAAACCAGTCCCTGAAACACCATTGCCACCAAATGGACCTCCCGGCTTATTCCATGCAGGATTATCATCTAATTTCGAAGAAGAAGCCACTCCCGAAACAATAAAAGAACGTCCTGCAGTACTAAATTGAGAAGCCCTACCGGCACTGTCGATAACACTAAGATTCATATTTACAAGACCATGCTCTCTTAGATCCAAATATGGAGCAGCGGGTAAATCTAAATTAAACCCACTAACAAGGATTGATGCAAAAGTTGAAGTGACTACGGTACTTGTCGGTGGAGAAGCAAAAATTGGATCTTGAGGTGCTACCAGATCTTTTATTATATAAATTGCTTGAGTGGTTTCAGAAACGTTTTCCTGTGGATCTACAGGATAGATAGTCATTTGGTAGCCTCTCTGCCCTCCGGTAGCGATATGAGGAGGTGGAGGCGAAGCACTAGTATTTGGATCTTCAGTTGTGAAATCAAAAAAACTGCTGTAGAAATCTCCGACTGTATTTACTTGCTCATAATGTCCATTCTTACCAGGGCGAACAATCGACGAACCATCGTCTCTAGTGAGATCAAAAGTCATCGTTAAAGGATCACCACGTTCGTCCGAGAAAGTTCCTCTAATTTGAAAAATCTCACCTTGGAAATCATCGTAGGGTAACGGAGGCTCAGCCTGATCTCCGAGAATCAAATAGCGATCTGTAGGTACTAACTGTACAGAGAAAGAATTTGGAGGAACTCCATCTTTGATGATAGAAATGACCGTTGTAGTTCCGGCAACCCGCTGATTCGAGGCATTAACTGAGCCCGGACTCTGACCATTCTGCGTAATCGCTGCAACTACATCTTCAGCAGCAACCCATATCTCATAATCCCCATCAATCATATTACTAAAATTATATGAGTAAGTCTGATAAAAACCGGGCGCTAAACTTGGACCATACGGATACTTTGAAGGATATGGAACCGCGGAAGGATAAATAGGACTGCCATATGGATGGTCAGTCACATCATCAGGATAAATAGTTTGAGGCAGAGTAGGATTTACACCGGTTACAGAAATCGCGTAAGAACCTGTTCCTGTAGTTTTTGTAGCCTGCTCTGGATTTATTGAATTAGTAAATCTTACAGGAAGCAAAAAGGAGTCTACAAAAGCATTTGATTCTAGCTTGGGATTCGCCCCGGGCAAACCTAAATTACCGGCCTGATCTCTCCACAAGGCTGGATTATTTTGTACAAACCCCGAGTAAGAAATAGTTAAGGGCACACCACTTCCTAGAGAATTCGTAGCATTAAAAATATCGCGACGATTGAATACCACTCGATAACGAAAACGATTTGTTACTAAATCTAATTCAGCCCGAGGGGTCTCACGCAAAAACGGAGAATCTACACAATTTGTTAAACCCTGACAACTAAATGCATTAATGAAAGGAGATGCTGGCGGCCCTTGATCAGTGTCAATAAATATAAATTCACCCGCATCATTACCACCTTGAAATACATGGGGACCAAAAAACCAAGGCCCAGGACTGGAAACGGTACCTGTGACACTTACAGGACCAGTGCTAAAAACGCTTGTAATCGTTGTTCCTTGAGGCAAGTCTACCGTATCTATGAAAGTTCCATTGGTTGGGGTGTTAATTGTCAATGGAGCTTGTCCAGGACGATTGAAAGTTACCCGACAAGAAGGATTAACATTGTTAGCGGGGTTTCCCGGACACGAGACTTGTACTCCCGTTAAATTTAACAACACACTAGTATCAGGAGGAAATGTCTGGCTTATCTGATTATTTGGTGCCCGCCGCGCCCATGCTAAAAGCTGAGTTCGACCTTCAAGCATGGGCAATGTAGGCGAATTAAATATCAAAGGCTCTTCTTGAGTGCTCGCATTACTTGCAGCATGTCTAATAGTATTTGGATGAAGTATCTG
>JAYZAC010000106.1:0-20936 GCA_036339875.1 bacterium
TTTTGGTATGGTTCAAGAGAGACTTAATGGAGATAAAATTGGCAGACAATGGGACCTTTCTAAACTTATTAGATCAATAAATGTTAAGAAAACTCTGGTTAATTTCTCTAATAAAATTCTGCAAATTGGTTATCAAGAACAGTTGATGCGAATGGGTAAGATAAAAAGCAATCAAGAAGTTCGTAAAGCGCACTTAGAATCACTAAAACAAATAGTAAATACAATTGGTTGGCCGACAATTCAACAGGTAGGTGCTACAGCTTCTCATATGGCTTGGAGTATTGTTCAGCATGCAGACTTTGATCTGAAGTATCAAAAGCGCGTGTTGGATGTCCTAAAACAAGCTACAGAAGGGCAAATAATGGTTTCAGAAATTCCTTATTTAACTGATCGTATTTTATTAAATGAAGGAAAAAAACAATTATATGGAACACAATATGAGATGGATGAGCAAGGTAACGTCATTCCCCGTCCAATCGAATCAGTTAGTAAAGTGGATGACAGACGAAAAGAGTTCGGGCTCATACCTTTCAATGAGTATTTAGCGAATCTAAAAAAGTCCATTGATGACAAGAAAGATGAGATGTAATGTCTTTAAGTATACTGTATAAAATTTTACGTATAGTTGCAGTTATTTCAGCCAGTAACGCTTTCCACTTATCCTTCGCAAATTTTCAATCGGATTCAAAAACTGAACTCAATAAGATTATCAAATTAAGAAGCGCTAATCTGAATTCATTCAATGAATTTAGAAGTAAAAAAGAGGAAAGCTTTCGATATAAAAAAGAGCAAGATAAATTAAATCGACGATCGTTACTCCGCAAACAGTCTTTACCTAAGAGTTTTGGTGTTAAAAAGAAAGGTCAGGCTGTATTTGTAAGCAATGAACTCTTGCATGCTAATATAGGGAGTATTCAAAATATTTTTCGTGGAACAAAGTTGTCACCCTCTAAAAAGCCTAACGGCTCAACCGTAGGTTATTTCATAAAATCAACAAAAAGAGGCTCTTTTGTATCATTATTAGGGTTTGAGGCTGGTGATGTGATTCATAAAGTCGATAAATACAACATTGTATCCATGTCTTCCATATTTAAGGCTTACAGGCGGATACTGAAAAAAAAGCCTGAAAAGATAGTTGTAATATATAGTTCTATGAAAACGCCTACAGTAAAAAGAGTGTTAACATTCTTTAGAGCCCATGTTGAGGGTCAGTAATCGTGAAGAGGGAGTAACTCATGACCGAGATGAACACACTGGGAATTAAGACATTAGAAAGGTATGCGGAGAATCACACTAAAGCTATTCATCCAATACTGGAGGAATTAAAACAGAGAACTATTGAAACCACCGACGCACCACAAATGATGGTCGGGAATTTAGAAGGTAAATTTTTACAATTAATATGCGCTCTTAGTAATGCAAAAAATGTTATCGAGGTCGGTACGTTTACTGGATACTCTACTTTATGTTTAGCAGATGCAGTTGGTGATGACGGTCATATTATTACAATTGATAGTAATGAAAATACTAGTAGAGTTGCACAAGAATTTATTGCTCGAGCTGGATTTCAAAATAGAGTAACGTTCGCTATCGGCGATGCTATGGATGTTTTAAATAGTATAGATCATGTAGTGGATTTAGCTTTTATTGATGCTGATAAAATTAGCTACGACTCATATTACGAAACCCTACTGCCTCATATTAAACCCGCAGGATTTCTGATCTTTGACAATATGTTGTGGAACGGACGAGTACTGCATCCCCAGACTGCAGATGATAAAGCACTTGACGCTCTTAATAAAAAGCTCACAAATGACACTCGCGTAGAGAATTTTCTGATTCCACTCAGAGATGGTATCCAAGTTGTACAAAAACTATAGACTAGATTCTTCCAATAAGTCTCATAAACTCTTCACGGGTCGCGAGGTTACTTTTGAATTCTCCTAGTAGTTTTGACGTTACCATTGAAGAATTTTGTTTATTGACACCCCTAGAACACATACAGAAATGTTTAGCTTGGAGTACCACTCCAACCCCACTAGGGCTAAGT
The DNA here is from genome assembly GCA_036339875.1 of bacterium. GTDB lineage: Bacteria > Muiribacteriota > UBA6191 > UBA6191 > UBA6191 > JAYZAC01. Next base: position 2,051 of record JAYZAC010000106.1, read on the forward strand.
GCTTCTTGCAGAGTAGTGGCGATTTGATTGGTAAGTTTTTCTTGAATTTGTAAACGCTTGGCATAAACGTCTACAAGTCGAGCTAGTTTGCTTAAGCCAACCACCGTTCCACCTCTTTGAGGTATATAGGCTACATGTGCAGTTCCTGTAAATGGCGCCATGTGATGCTCACACATCGAATAAAATTCGATATCTTTACATACAATCATAGAGTCTACTATATAATCTTCTTGCACGAACTGCTTCTTGAGGACAGAGAATGGGTCTTGGTCATAGCCAGAAAACCATTCGTCATAAGCTTTAAGAACTCGTTTTGGAGTTTCTAATAGTCCAGGTCTTTCTGGATCATCTCCAATAATTTCTAATAATTTCTTGATATGGGCTTCGTTATTTTTAGTTACACGACTCATGGCTCATCCTTTCCACTCATCCGAAAATACTCCATCCCAATTAGACCCTGGTGACCCAGTCCTTATGAAATATTTACAACGATCGATAAATACTTCGCAGGTTTTATCATGAATTATATCTTTCTGTGAAGCCTGTTCAAATAATGATAGAGCCCTGGTAAAATCTTGATCGAAGTAATGATTTAAAGCCGTTTCATATGTCTTGATAAAGTCAAATCGAGTTTCGGAGATATCTTCGTATTTCCCAATAAGTTCATAAATATCCATGGTTAATGATTTACCACGCACGATTACCCGATCGAGTTTACGAACAACTAATTTATTTGCAAGATGAGCTCTGGTTGTCTCACTAATAAGAATATTGGTTCCATAAATTTTATTCAAATTCTCTAATCTAGAGCCAACATTAACATTGTCTCCAATTACGGTATAGTCAAATCTTGATTGACTTCCCATATTACCCACCAACATAGTCCCAGTATTTATACCAATACGTACCTTAAAGCATGGCAAATTAAGTTTTTTCCATTCAGGATAAAGCTTATTGATTAATAATTTTTGGTTATCTAGTGCAGCTAGACATGCTTTTAGGGCATGATCTTTCATATCTAATGGTGCACCAAAAATAGCCATAATGGCATCTCCTTCATATTTGTCTAACATTCCATTATGTTCCATAATAATGTTATCTGTCATTGCAGTAAGGTATTGATTTAGTAGACCAACTAACTTCTCTATTTCCATTTTTTCGGAAATAGAGGCAAAGCCTTCTATATCCGAAAAAAATACTGAAAGTTCCTTTCTTTCTCCGCCTAGTTTTAGTTTTTCTGGTTGACTTAATATTTGATTCACTACACTTGAAGTAACGTAATGAGAAAAGGCGTGTTTAATATTAGACTTTTCAGAGCGTTCAACAAAATAATGCATAGATAACATCGTTAATGCTGACAATGCTAAGTATAAGCAGGGCATTGGTAGATGTGAATGAAGCTTAACATTTGGTATCCAATAAACGAGTAGATCACAGATAAGTATCAACGGTATGAGGTAGGTTAAAAATTTGATATAACCCATTGGACTTAATCTGTAAGTTGCCCAACTAGAGATTAGAAAAAACAATAAAAATATTACCAATATCGCGTTTATTGGTGTGTGAATGGAATCCCTGTTCTGCAACATAGAACTTAGCACGTATGTTTCTAGTTCTATAGGGGACATATTCAAACCTAAACTAGTCTTTATTGGTTCTACTATTCCCTCTGACGTAGGACCAATTATAACGATGCGATTTTTGACAGATTGCTTATCAAAATTATCCTCTAGAACATCAACGAAAGATAATTTTTCGAATGGATTTAATTCGGGTATAAAATTATTGATATTAACCTGATTCAAAATGTCAAAGGTATACTCTTGCGAAAAATATTTAATAGTATTGATATTTGTAAATTTGTATTCATTATCAATTAATTCAATTTCATAATTTGGATTTCCTTTTGAAAGCAATTTGATAACTTTAATTACAAGCGAATCGTAAACTTCATCCTCATATTCTTGGTGCAGTAACCACTTTCGAATACTATTTGTGGAGTTTGGAAGTCCTCGGGAAAAACCTAGTGCATGAGAGCTTCGAACGATTTCTGGTATTGGTGGCGTTAATTGCCATTTTTCCTGTCCTCGATGATTTTGAAATCGAAGTAATTGATTACGAGTTACTACATTTCCGGCATTTTTTATAGATAATGCTAATTTTTTATCTTGTGCTGAATCCAATTGACTAGGTGCTTGGATGTAGTCTCCTAGTACTATTACCTTTGCGTCAGCATGTGCTAATTTACTGATGAGAGATGCATAATATCTTCTTGAGAAGGGGTAGTTATCTGGAATTCTGCTTAAAGATTCATCGTCGATTTGAACTAGAAGTATTTTATTGTGATGAACTATATTTTTTATCTTATTGACCGTGGTGACTTTTAAGTCTTGGTAATAAAGTTTTATATTATTAAGAAAGGCTGGAGAGTATATAAAAATTGAAATTAAACTGAAATTGATCGCGAGAATAAGCTTTTGGACGAAAGGGCGGAGCATAAGTATTCCTGTAAATCTAAGTTACCATTTGGATTATTCGACTTGGGCTTTATTCTTACGTTGAAAATATTTTTTCAGTATTTCACGTTGGATTTGGTCTGCTTCGCGTAATAATGTACGACCTTTTTCAATTTGTTTTGCACCCATATTTCCGGCAGTGAATAATTTCATAGTACCACCTAAGATTATCTTACCCACTCCTTGCCATCTCTTTCTAGCTCCTTCGCCCCAAGAAGGAATATTACGAATTTCGTCGGCTTGTTCCACTGGAAGGTTATCAATGTTTAAATCAGCAGGCGGTGTTCCATCTTCCTGAGATTCTCCGATTGGTGGTCCTAATGGATTTAAGTTAGACGAACCGTCATTATTTTTGGGTATTTGAGTATTGTCTATTAGTTTTTTGGGAGTTACATTAACCGTTACCTTGTTATCATCAGTTGCTGATGGAACATCAACGGTAATGGCTTTTGTATCAAAGATTTCGTCCATTTCGTCCTGATCAATAAGTGTGTAAGGATTATTGTTTATCTCATTTAACTGAGTTATACGATTTTCGAGATTTCCTAAATTATTATCAACATCTTGAATATCAGATAACTTACTTTCAACCTCGGTGGAATCTAATCCACCAATTGTAGAGGAAGAAGCAAGTTTTACAGCATACTGTCTAAGGGAGTTACTATTTAATCTTATCAAATCTAAAGAGTTAAAAATTTTCTGGTGTAATACAATCAATTGTTCCGGATGATCTTTATTTTTAGACAGTTGATAATATGCATCAATCATATCATTAGTATTTGAGACGTCTTGTGATATATGACTTAATCCCTTATCAATTGAAATTATTCCCTGTTGATAACGTGCTTGAATACTTTGTTCTGAACCGACCGGTAAACCATCTTTGTCCAACGATAAAATAGAATCCTCAATTAATTTTGATTCCGCAAAACCACCTATAGACTTTGGCAGTGATGAAGTTTTATCGGGGTTAACATTCATTCTTTGGGGAGTCTTATCATCTACCTCTAGGAAGATCTCAGGCTTATTTATCGATTTTTCAATATATTTACTAGCGCCGTAAATATCATTAACTTTTTGACGCTTTAGTGGGTTATAACCCAATCGGTCTTCTTGAGAAAAATATCCATTAGGATCAAATAAGCTCTCAGATGTTGGCAGGCTTAGAAGATAATCGTTGTAACGTTTCTTGAATTGTAAGGACTTGACTTCACTCTCGAAAAATTGGTTTTTGCTCGCATGTTCCAAATGCTCTTCGTAGTTAATTGCAAAATCATAATTCATCTGACGGAGTAACAAATAGCGATGGCGTTCATCCTCCTCTGCTGAATGCACGAAGGAAACTAATAAATAAAAGAGGATGTATATCAATCTAATTAACATATCTATTTAGATAAAAATTGCCTTTGAACGCCTATGTTAAAGATTAATATATTTGTAAAATCTGTCAATTTCTACTGGTAATTTTTCTCGTTATGATTTCTGGGATTACCGTAGTGCTCCAATAGGTTTGTAGTTCCAATGGCACAGTACTTTCTAAGTCGCGAAGATTTTGTTGATAATCTTTTACTTCAACCCGTGCCTCTCGTCTAAGTTGTTGAACAAAAGCATCATTCTGCAGACTCTTGAAATTAAGTATAGCTTGTCTAGCAGAAAATGTTTCAATAAATAGATCTTTCTCAATAATGTAAAATGAATGTGGAATAACCAAAGACTTATCACCACGAGGATAAACTTCAACGGTAGCAATCATCAGCAGGCTATTGCCTTCGTCACTTTCTGCTCGGGAGAAAACATGACATATCTTCTGCCCAACTAACCCTATACCAGTAGTATCTACGTAAGCAATATAGCGAGTACTTTCTGAGATGGAAGCCTCATGTGGGCCAGTGGAAAAATTTTTGAATCGAAGTTTATTAATTATTAATTCAATTCCAGAACGAGCTGTGTGTTCGAGTACAAATGAATTATAAATTTTACGGGTCTCATGATTTACAGTTCTCATTCGCTGCATCATTATTAAACCAATGGGAACAATTATTACCGTTAAAACTAGAACAATAATCAAGGCATTACCTTCCTTACGAAATCTAAACATTTAGTAACCTCAATGAATTGACTAGATTATATTTGTCTATTTGAATCCGAAACTGAAGAACACGAGGATGTTTTTTTCGGTAAGTGAATTGAACCTTTTCTATGTTATTTCCCAGAATATATTTTGATTCATTATGCTTAAAATTTCCACGCAGATCATATTCAAAAGAACCATTAGAAATAACCATTTTACCGGAATCGTCAATTGGTATTGAATAGAGTTTTAATTGGCTATTCTTTTTATCATAATTAATTATCTTTAACACACCATTTCGATCCTTGAAGACTATTGCTTGGGTTGATGTAATTTCATTCATCGTAATAGTTGACGGAAAAATGAGATCTCTAGATTCTCGTAGTTCTTTTTGTATTTTAATCAGAATTTTACGAGCTTCTAGAATAGATTCGGTATATTCTTCATTAATTCTATTCGTGCCGAAGGACCAAAATACTAGGTTGTATATTATACCAACAAGAGAAGTAGCTATTACAGTAGCCACAATTACCTCTACCACTGTAAAAGCTTTCCTATGTGATATTGCAAAAAGCCTCATCCATTATACCTACGTGAAATATTTCCAGAAAGATTGTAATTTAATTCTCGATAGCCATTGTGCCAAAATATCGAAACCAACACTTGCTTAAAACTTGTTCTTGAGCCATCTCCAAAGTCGAAAACCTGAATTCTATATTTGATATTTAACGATTTAAACTGCTCAAATAAATCACTATCTAAATCAGATTCGATAGCCATTGAAAATGAGTTTATTTCTTCAAATTCTTCAAATAGTGGACCGGCAAAAAGATCATTATCAGCTTCTTTGTATGTACTATATATTTTATTATCATTTATAATATTATCGAAAGAATTACTTAGGGTTAGTTCCATAATATGTTGGGCCAGAGAGATACATAGCAAGGAATCTGCAGAACGATTAATACCTCTGGTTGAGCTAACACCGATTGCTACAATAACACCGATAATAATTGCGATTATACTCGAGGCTATAATCACTTCAATAATCTGAAATCCACCATTATATGATTTTTTTGAATACATATTGCCTATTTATAGATTATTGAATCGAGTGCTGAACGAACTTCACTCGCCTTATCCTCATCTTTAATCATCTCATAAAAAAATAAAGCATCCATCAACAATCGTGAATTGTCTGGATAATGATTGATAGCTTTTAGGTAAATTTGTTCAACCTTTTTACGATTTTGCGTAGTGTTCAAAGTGGCTTGAGCTAACATTCTGAAATAACGAGGATTTTTTTTAATAACGGATTTAGATTGAGATAAAACTGTTAAACACTCCTCATATTTACTCATCAATGCTAATGATTCTGAATAATCAAGTATAAGTAATGAATCGTACGGATATTTCTTCAGAAGAATCTTAAATCGATGACTTGCTTCCAGATATAGACCCTGTGATTTTAGATAATTAGCTTCCACATAAGATTTGAAGTCTGGTGAACCATGTACGGTTTGTGAAGAATCTCCATAGGGTGAGACTAACTTCTTTGTATTTATTAAATGAAATAATGGTAAAACGAAGAGAGTCCCCAAAGTTAGAATGCAGGATAATTTAAGAACAGATTTAATTTTTTCAGAAAAGTTAGAATAATTTTGGGATTCATCAGTATCAATTATTTTTTCAGCTCTATCTTCTATTTCACGAGCGATATTATATTGCCTTAATTTATTTGAGTTTAAGACTGCCTTTTCCAATTGAATCGGAGTTAATTTACATTTCTCGAGACACAAATCTAGAACTACTTTAAGCGATAACTTTAAATCGTTTGATGAAGATTCGATTTTTTGACTTAAAGCTACAGCAGATATCTTAGAACCATTGAATTTCATCCAATCGAGAATTTCATTGATAATACTGTCGTCTGATTCGTCATAAAGCATTTGAGCCAAATATTGTTCTTTCTCATCGAAATTTAATGTTTTTATACAGTACAAAGCTGATGAACGCATCCAAAGTTTTTTTGATGCTGCCATGTTTGCTAATTCACTTAATGCTTTGGTAGGGTCCTGCGAATAAACCAGTAAAATTGCATTACCTCTTACTCTATTATCTTTATGCTTCAGAAGTGGCATAACCATATTCACTGCTGTTATTTCATCAATATTTTGGAGAGCTTCAATGGAATTAGCGACAATCCGTGGATTTTTATTTTGTAAGAGTCTCTGGAGAAAGTTTATATCTTTATTACTACCGAAATAACCTAGTGCTTTAACATATTGAGCAGCAAGATATAAATCTTGCTCTGAGCTAAGTTGTTCCTTTAGGAGCTCGACTAAAGCGTAATTAATTTCGTTATGGCTATTTGCTATTCCCTTGTGGTCAGTAATCAGTAGATTTAACATTTCTAGCTTTAGAAATGAATCGTTTCCTCTCAAAACTCTCTTGTATACTTCCAATCGTTTTGGACCTATGTTTTCAAGTAATTTACGAATTAAATCTCGAGCATATTCAAACTCAGGTCGTGCCTTAATATTTAGACTATTAAGCCCTTTCTTTGCTAGATATCTAAGCTTAGGAGATTCATCTTCTTCACTTATTCTACGTATAATTGCATAGATATTTTCACCGGAACCCAATCTGAGTAGGCATGTTAAAGCTGTTTGACGAATTAACTCATCTTCACTTTGTAATTCGTTTTTGAGTTCTTCTAATAAATCGTCATTCATTTTTTTTGGTCTCAATAATGATGAGTTACATTTGAATTATCATTATTATAACTTTAGTTTACTTGCCAAACTATCAATGAATCTATAAGTTTGTGGAATGACCTTTCGTGAAAAGCTTTACTTAATGCTATCGGGTGTCTTCATCGTTTCCCTCTGTCTAGGTAATGTGATTGGGATAACAAAGTTTGTTGTAGTACCTATACCTTATTTTGAAGATCTTATTATTCCTGCTGGATTATTGGCGTATCCATTCACTTTTTTAGCAACTGATTTAATTTGTGAACTGTATGGTAAAGAAAGAGCTCAACATCTTGTCTGGACTGGTTTTCTACTAAATATTTTTATATTATTTTTAATGTGGCTTGGTCATATATTACCCGATGCTAGTGGTATTTCTGGAGCCACTTCTACTTTTGAAAGCGTCTATGCTTTCATGAAACCAAATGTAATCGCCTCTATGGTGGCGTATTTAATTGCACAAAGTATCGATGTGAAATTATTTCATTTTTGGAAAAAATTTACTAACGGTAAACATCTCTGGCTTAGAAATTTAGGATCTACATTAGGAAGTCAGATTCTAGACACGGTTTGTATATTGTCTATCTTGTATTATTCAAATAATTTAGGACCGGACGTAACCAATCTCACTATTCTTGCTGGTTTAATGTTCAAGTCATATGTGTTTAAATTTTTATTTGCCTTAATCGACACGCCATTTTTCTATCTAGGTGTCTACTTTCTCAAAGAAAAAGCGAAGTAGATCATCATAACTTTAAGTTTTTTTTCTTAATTGATCTATATTACCAGTTGATATGGGAGCTTTGAGTCTACCCCTTAAAGTGTTTTTGTTTTCAAACTTTACAGGCGGTAGTTCTTCATTTTCAGTTTTATCAGTATATGTCGCCAATGTTGTACCACATGTACAATTTCGGAGTTCAAGATCATATTCTGCATATTTACCAGTCTTAAATGTACCGATATATGTAGTAGAAGCTTCGTAATCTTTACGTTGCAAGAATGACTTGTTGCAAGAACTGCAATTTTTATAAGCCTCTCTATTTTCTTCCAAAGCACTCACATTACTTCCTTGTTATACGAGCGGTAACTGACTTTAAAAATTATCGACCATTAAATTTATTTGTAATTAGATTTCGTAGTTTTAGCTCTTAGACAGCTATATTTAAAGCATTAAGGAAAACAAAAACTAAACCGGTGATTACATTTTGTATCTAAATGCAAAGCTGTATAGCCTTGATTAAAATTTATAAAAAACTTAGATTTGTATATATGACTGCTGCTAAACAATTAATCAAACGTTTGTGGGAAAATTATAAGGCCAAAGTTCCTACTGCAAGAAAAGTTGAGGAGCAACTAAAGCTGAAAAATGAAACTTGGGTTGAAGACCACATAGCACTACGAAGTTTCAATTTTGAGCATTTCGGCTCTCATAACCTAGAGAGTTTTTTTAAGAGATTTGGGTGGGAGACAATTAAATCCGACTATAGATTTCCCAAGAAAAAATTGACCGCACTGCACATGGCCCATCCTGATGTAACTATACCAAAGATATTTATCTCCCAAATCGAAGTTAGTCAATTATCATATAAGGGTGGTTATATAATTCAAAAATATTTATCTGGCTTGGAAGATCAATTAGCTCACTCTAAAGATGTTAACGATTCCATTCAATACTTTCTCAAGCCAGTATGGAGAACCCCATCATACGACGATTACTCTGTTCTCATCGAAGAAAGTCAGTATGCTGCTTGGACACTTCTATTTGGTAATAATGTGAATCATTTTACAATTTCTGTTCATTTAATGAATCAAATGAAAACGCTTGAAGAAGTCAATCATTTTGTTGAGTCGTTGAACATATTACTGAACGAGGATAATGGAAAGATTAAAGGTTCTTCTGAAGTTTTTTTAGAGCAAAGCTCCACAGTTGCTGACCCCGTTCTATTCAATTTTTCTGATAATCAAAACCATCACGTCCCTTATGCTTTCATTGAATTCGCACGAAGATATCCAATTAATAATTCAGGCATAGAATGGCAAGACTTCTTTCAAGGATTTGTAGAGGGTAATGCAGATCGCATATTTACATCTACAAATGCCTAAATAAGGAAATAATTATGAAATGGAAAGTTAATCATTCATATGAGGAATGGTCTAAGTTAGCTAAAAAGGAAATTAAGGGGGATAACATAGACTCTTTGATATGGAATACACCAGAACGTATACCGGTTAAACCATATTACACTCGTAAAGATTTAGATGAATTAGCATTCTCAGATACTATGGCTGGTATGTTTCCTTTCATTAGAGGACCGAGAGCCACAATGTATGCTGGGCGTCCATGGACGATTCGTCAGTATGCCGGATTTTCAACTGCGGAAGATTCTAATCGATTTTATAGAGAGAATTTAAAGATGGGTCAAAAAGGCTTATCTGTAGCATTTGATTTAGCTACTCATAGGGGATATGACTCCGATCATCCTAGAGTAAAGGGGGATGTTGGCAAAGCGGGTGTTGCTATAGATAGTGTGGAAGATATGAAAATCCTATTCAATGAAATTCCATTAGATAAGATGAGTGTTTCCATGACAATGAATGGAGCTGTGCTGCCGATTTTAGCTAGCTTTGTAGTTGCTGCGGAAGAACAAGGAGTCAATGAAAGCAAGTTACGTGGAACCATTCAAAACGATATCTTAAAAGAGTTTATGGTACGTAATACATACATATATCCACCTGAAGTATCTATGAAAATTATTGCAGATATAATTGCTTACTGCAGTAAAAATATGCCCAACTACAACACAATATCAATCTCTGGATATCATATGCATGAGGCTGGTGCCGATGCCGTACACGAACTGGCTTTTACTATTGCAGACGGTCTTGAATATGTTAAAACAGCAATGAAAACAGGTTTATCAATCGATGACTTTGCACCAAGATTAAGTTTTTTCTTTGGAATTGGAATGAATTTCTATATGGAAATAGCAAAACTAAGAGCCGCTAGATTGATTTGGGCTGAAGAGTTATCAAAATTTGAGCCCAATCTTGAAAAAAGCTTAATGCTGCGAACTCATTGTCAAACCTCTGGTTGGTCACTTACCGAACAAGACCCACACAATAATCTTATAAGAACTACTGTAGAGGCAATGGCAGCGGTGCTTGGAGGTACTCAAAGCTTGCATACAAATGCAATGGATGAAGCAATAGCCTTACCATCTCGTTCGTCAGCTAGATGGGCTCGAAACACCCAATTGATACTTCAGGAAGAAGCGCATCTTACTCGTATAATCGATCCGTTCGGTGGCTCATATTTTATGGAATCATTAACACATTCGGTGGCCCATCACGTTCGACAAATTCTTACCGAGATTTCAAAACAAGGGGGGATGGTAAACAGTATTGAATCTGGATGGGCTAAACAATGTATAGAAGAGTGTGCAGCTAGAAAGCAAGCTAGAATAGAGCGCGGTGATGATGTAATTGTGGGAGTCAATAAATACCAGTTAGAGGAAGATGATTCCAGTGAATTAGACTTATTGGAAGTAGATAACACAGAGGTGCGTACTAAACAGATTGATAGATTAAATCAAATAAAAGCTAATCGCAATACAGATAAAGTAAGTAATATTCTAAAGAAAATAACTGATTCAACTAGAGCAAAGACAGGAAATTTATTAGATCTAAGTATTGAAGCCATGCGTTTACGAGCGACGGTGGGAGAGGTAAGTGATGCTATAGCTTCTGTAACCGGCAGACATCAAGCAACATCTCACCTGATCTCTGGGGTTTTTGGACAGAGTTTCGAGGGAGATATGGACTTTGGTAGTTTACAGAACAAAATTGTTAAGTTTGAAAAGGATCATGGCAGACGACCAAGAATACTTGTCGCAAAAATGGGGCAGGATGGACACGACAGGGGAGCAAGAGTTATTGCAACAGCCTTTGCTGACATTGGATTTGATGTAGATGTTGGTCCATTATTTTTAACACCCTTTGAGGTCGCTAACATGGCTATTGATAACGACGTTCATGCAATCGGTATATCTACTTTAGCTGGTGGTCATAAGACATTAGTCCCTGAATTAATTGCAGAACTAAAGAAACGGAATTCATCTGACATTCTTGTATTTTGTGGAGGAGTTATTCCTAAATCAGATTACAAAGCCCTTGAGGATGAAGGCGTGATAGCAGTATTTGGTCCTGGTAGTCCTATATTGCAATGTGCTGAAGAAGTTCTTGAAAAGATCAATGAAGCCCTTTAATTTACAATAACTTAATTAGGCAACGACCACATATTTCTTGGGAACTTTGTCAGAGATCCAACTGGATGGTTTGGGTTATTTTTCAGTACCTTTTCTTTCATTCTTATACATTGTCTCGGAGGAAAAAACTGGCACACGGCTGATATTAATTGAGTACTAAATATATGATTATCGGTGTCCATATACGCATCAAATAAAGTTGTAACGCGTGATAGATTTTTATCGTATGCTTCTAAGTTGAAAGTAAAACGTAAAAGTGAAAGTGTAACGGGTTCAATAGGTTTAGACTCGAGCCATTCTGCGACCTTTTGTTTCCAGAGACCCCGAAGTTGAATGTCTGAAGCTAAAAATAAAATCAAACTATCTTTATAGTTAGTCCAAACCTTTAGAAACTCTCCCCATTTTTTTTCTTCCGCTTTTATAAATAAAATTTTCTCTAATTCAGAATACTCATAAAATGGAAAAGTAGGAACTCTATCGATTATATCGATTTTCTCTTTAAGTGTATGAGTTTTATTGTAGTGGTGGGCAATCATGGCTGAATTAATAAACCTACTTAAATGAGGATTATGTTGTTTGAATGAATTTTTAATATTGGCATAATATGGTTTGTTTAATAGCGAATTAAATAATAATGCAGGGCTTTGATACTCAAAATCACTAAGTTTTGAAATAATCCTAACTCTATGCTTCATAAATGTTGCCTTAGGAGCTCTGTGTTCTAAGAAAAGATTATCAGAATTATTTACGAATGAACCCAGACTAGCCAGTGCATCCAACGATTGAGGGGTATGAGTTTGTAATGTAAAGAATTGCCGAGGCGTAGACCATGATCTTTCTGAAAAATGCCGTAATAATTTTTGATTTTCAAAGATTAGTTTAATATTATCAGACTTAAGTTCTATAAATTTCATTGAGCATAAAATTATAAAATCGCCCGACTGGCTTCGAAATCCATAGAGATAAGGAAAGACCGTGCGTAATGTACGTATGGATGAGGTAAACAAGGTGTCGTTTGACCCATATAACTGTAACCATTGAACAAAAAATCCATCTGTGTTCAATCTATTTTTAATTAATTCATAGAAATCTTCAGTGAAGAGTTTTGCAACACCTGCTTGCCAAGGATTACTTGGTTCTGAAACTATTACGTCATATTTTTTGTTATCAAATGATAAAACACTTCGAGCATCGTCTAAGGTAAGTTTGACTCGTTCATCATCCAAAAAATTGAAGTTAACATGTGAAAAATATTTCTGAGCTTCAACCATTGCTTTTGTAAGCTCAATAACATGCAAACTATCGACCTGATGTCGAAGAATTGCACTAGCTGTTACACCAGAACCTAATCCAATTACTCCTACATCTTTAATTTGAGGATTTATTACTAAAGGTATATGACCAAGAAGTAATTGTGTATTCATATCGTCTTTGTCTGATGCGTCTGGTTTACCGTTATTTAAAATAGCTCTTGTTTTATTTCTATTCTCTATCACCATGATGCTTGTTGATGGGTCATCATTTGAAAAAAGAACCTTAGTTTCCTCGGCTTTATTAATAAGTTTGGACCAACTAACTACTGAGGACCTTCGAGTCGGTACGATAGCAAAGTACTCTAACTTCCAGTTGTCTAAAATTAATTGGGAAGCAATCAACAAGAACCCTAGAATAATCACTAAATGAAATCTAATAGATCTACGGTGTTCGTATTTGTTGGCAATCATTAATGATGTAAACCCAAGAATTACACAACCTAATGAAATAAGAATTAATAGATACTGAATTCCTAAAAGAGGCATTAAAAGTAGTGCTGCTATAAGTGCGCCAGTGACATTACCTATTGTATCTGATGCGTAAACAAGCCCACATTCTTCAGCAATATTATTATCATTACGTACAACAGCTTTAATTACTAGGGGAAGAGACATACCACCAAACAAGGTGGGTAAAAGCATGAGACTGAACGAAATTAAAAACTTTAAGGATTCATACACGGTGTAGGTAAGTTGACTCGGTACCATACTGTTATGAAGAAAATTGAAGAAAATTGGAAGATATGGATATATTGATAATGAAAACATTAAACAGAAACCCATTAAAATCTGAGTTAGGCCGAAATAAAAAATTGGGTATTCAATCTTTGCATCTAATTTGTTAAGTATTAGGCTACCTAATGCGATTCCAAGAATTAATGCTGAGAGCATTGTGGCAAATGAATAAGTACTCGAGCCAAAAACTAGTGCGAAGAAACGGGTCCAAGCAATCTCTAAAGAAAACCCAAGAATACCTTCAAGAAAAATTAATGTTAATAATAAGAGTTTCAGTAAATTCACTGGGGAATGTTTATTAGTTTCTAACGAACTTTTAAAAGACTTTAATTTTGGACTGATAACTAAACAAATTATTCCAATTACACTTGAAGCTATTCCGCATAACATTAAATTAGCTTGCATGCCAAACAAAGGAAGCAATAGAAAGGCCATGGTGATTGAACCAAATACAGCGCCGCCTGAGTTAATTGAATAGGATAAGGCTACTGAAGACCCAATACTTGGTTTGAATTTCTTGGTAATTAAAACCATAGCAGGAAAGGTTGCTCCCATAAGCATAGCTGGAAGTAATAACAAAGAGGCGCAGCATAGAAATTTTACAAATAAGCCATAAATTGTTCCCATGAAGAGCTGATACTGATAAATAACACCGCACCAATCAAATAAGACTCGGAGTAAGGGACTGAATACAAGAATGGAATAAATACCGATTAATATTTCTAGATAAGCATAAATTTTCAATGGATTATACTTTGAGTACATCCATTTACTTATTAACCAACTTCCTAATGCCATTCCTCCCATAAAAGAAGAAAGTACAACTGCATATGAATATGAGCTGACGCCTAAAAAGTCTTGAATAAATTTACTCCAAAGAACCTGATAGGCTAAGGCTAAAAACCCAGAGGCAAAGAAGCAAAATCCAACTAGAAAGTAGATTATGGATTGGTAAGAAAATCTTATATCAAATGATCTGCTGATATTAATCTTGAATACTATAAAGTGAGTTGAAAAGGTCCTGCTGTTCAGTTTGCTGCTTTAGCTTATGCAAACCAAGTACGGAATCTCTTAGGATGCGAATTGCAAAAGTAAACATAATTCTAGCTTCAGATGATTTATATCCGATTAGGCCGGAGGCTTTGAGATCTCTTATCCTTAGGAAGGCTTTACTTGCTAAAGCATGAGAGATTTCAAAATTCTCAATAGTAGGTGCGCTAGCCTGAATTTCAAGATAAGATTTATTAATTTCATCGCAACTCTTGCGGTATAACTGCCTATGTATGTCAAGGCTGTATACAAGTGAATCAGTAGTCCGGAGTTGTTCAAAAGCATCAAACGCGGTACTTAAATTCAAACGTACAATACCAACACCACTACCTACACTACTTGAGTAAGTTGTAGTCAGAGTAAATAGTGTAACTAATATTATGTTTAATAATGCTTTCACAAGAGGTCTCCATTTAGTTTAGCCAGAAATAATTCATGGCAAAATTTAAAGCCCTTCATGTTATTGCAATTAACATATTCGTCAAGTCTTAAATATCAAAATGTTCTTTTTGAATTGAATATGATAGAAAAAAAATAGCCAAGAGCATTAGTTCGGAGGTAATTAAAATTGAGTTTCTTGGAGAAACATAAGTAGAGATATCTTCTGAAGAAGAATATTCTATATTAGCAAAGAATTCTGGGTTGAACTCACCCGCAGAAACAACAGATATAGCTAGAATAAACATCAGAAATAATTTAGAAATGCTCACATCACTTAAATCGGCGTAATATGATAAATGATTCACAACCAATAATTGGCTAAAAAATTATCAACACAGTGAGAATCAAAGTGTGTATGAGAAAAACCTATGTGACAGTTAAATTGAAAATGCTTTGGAAACATCAGATTCGTCTTCAAGAATCTCAATAATTCTATCGAATCCTAATCTTTTAAATGCCTGTTCAACTATATCATTACATCCTACTACGACGATCTTACCACCTCGTTTTAGTGCTACCTGATGTCGCTGGTATATCATACCTAAGTGAGCAGAAAGAAGAATCTCAAGGTCTTTGCAATTCAACACAATCGAATAATTAGAAGCCTCAAAACTTGATTGAAAGCACTCTTGCATATCAGCGAGGTCTGACATCTCTAATTCCCCAGTCAGACTTATAATCGAATATTCCGTTTTTGATTCCAATCTAATTTTGTTATTCATGTCGAATACTTTAATAGAAACCAGTTCAAAAAAACAGAATTAAAAATATCTTAAATCAATTGTTTATCAAATAATTGAATATTAATCTCATTGAAAATGCATAAGTTGGAGGCTTCAGACTTTTATGATTATTGTTGTGACATCGTCATTGAGTCCTTTGTTACCTACGAAATCACTAATTGCTTGATACATAACCTTTTCAATATCTTTGGCAGGTTTGGTCTTGTGAGATTTTAGTAGTTTTTCAAGTCGCTCCTGACTAAATAAGACTTGAGACGAATTTTGTAATTCAGGAATACCATCCGTGTAAAGAAAAATAACGTCTCCAGGTTGAAGATCAATAGATTGAGTTTCAAAAATCTGCTCAGCATCTAATCCTAAAGGTATGTTTGGTCCATCAAGATAACTAATTTCACCGTGTTTATTCATGTGAATCATCATTTGATGTCCAGCAGCAACGTAATCAAGTTTTAGCTTTTCATTAATGGTTCCCATGAAACAGGTTACAAAATGTTGATCTGAAAAACCTTCCGCTATAAGACTTTTATTAACTTTCTTAAGGATTGGACTGCTACTTTCCTGTGCAAAATAATGAATTAAACTCCGAGCACAATTGCCTACAAGTGCAGGCGCAATTCCCTTACTTGTAACATCTGCGATACTAAAAAGTATCTCATTGTTTCTTTCTATTACATTGAAAAAATCGCCGCCCAAATAACCAGCTGAGCGCATGTCTGCAGCAATTTCAATGTAATTCTTTTTAAGCTTAATTGGAGCGAGAATACCTTGCTGTAATTGTGAGGCAATTTCATTGTCTTTTTGAATTTGCTCTAAAACTATTTGATATAACAGGGCATCTACTTGCTCTAGTAAAGTATTAATAAAACTATATACAGAAGAATCCAGATTCTTACCTAATGAAGCTTCATCAATTATAATTGTTATATGACTGGAAGGATTGTTACTTTTAAGTTCATTCAGTGTTCGTTTGTACCATAAATAGGTATTTTCCCCAAAACCAATAGTTCCACTTTTCTTGCCATCAGATAATTTAATACTAGATAAATCTAAATTTTCACCGTATTCATAGAAATTATTCGGAGAAGATTGTCGCGCGGATTGAAAATAATATATCGCTAATCCTTTAGGAGTTATTGGAAGGCAATTGGCTATATACTCAACAAGTAATTTTAGAGTTTCATTAAGGTCTTGTTTATTAAGAATTTGGTAATTCGTCATTCTGATGAAATCTAATTGTCTAAATCGAAGACTTAATTCACTCTTCATTAGACGAAATGAGTTTTCTAAGGTCTTGATTTCATCTCCTGGCTCACTCGTTGGAAAATTCAATCTATGAAAAAGAAGGGAATCCATCCTGATTAATTTAATATCATTGATTAACTCATATATTGGTTGTGGAAGAATCCTAAAACTTATTGCAATAACGACAGCCAGGATTAACAAACTAAACATAATAGTTATCCATATGATTCGTTGTGCCAAATTACTTTCTGTAAATAGTAAGGAAGATTTAACACCAAAGGTAATTCTGTGATTGAAAAGAGTATTATTTTGAGTGTAATCCAAATCATTAAAAAAACTACCATCTAAACTTAGTTTCGTTGAACTTAAGATTTTGTCTAAATGTGTATTTCGCCACTCCTCTCTTGATATTGATATCAGATGTTTGATACTAATTGAATCGTGGTATTTTTTTCGTTTGAATAACCTATCGATATTCAGTTTTAATTCATCAAAAAACAGCTTGAATTTAGGATGAATAGTACGAGGCGGTTGGTTATTATTCAGAATTAGTGAAACTTGCTCAATAAAACTGTTCGCTAATAATTTCTTGCGAAGCAGAACATAATTGAAGACCTTTGGCTCGACTACTTTACCTTCAATGTAATCTGTCAAACTTGCATCTTGGTCATGAGACCATATCAAATCATAATCAAAGCCCGACATTGAATCATTAGTATTCCAATTTGAATCTTTAGATATATTATCTTCATTTTTAAGTGAATTACCGAGTTTGTTACTTCCACCCATCCACAAGAAATAAGTATTGTCTTTTATGAAACTATAAAACAGCATATTCCAAGGATGATTTTTACTTAATACCTTAAGAGATTCAATTTCATTGGGAGCATAAATCTTTATTGGGTGATGATCTTTAACCGAGTCATAAAATTCGCTATGAGGACGCTTGTTGCGGAGTTTCTGATTATCTATTATTGCTGAGATAGTCTCAGCAGAACAGGTTTTCAATTGAAACAATTCAGAACTATTAAATTTATCTAGATAACCTTTCTTAAATGAATCACAAATAGGCTGTAATTTTCTGTCAAAGGTGTCTGCCGTTCTCTCCAATACTATCTTTAAAGCTAAAGCGCTATCTGCTTTTAAATTAAGCCAATCATTAATTTTCTTATTTGATATCGAATTGTTTTTAATAGGAAGTTCTCTTGCCAAGATTCGGGATAATTGAACAATTTTTGGCTTGTAGGAATCGTTATAAATTTGATCTAAACTAGCTAGAACTGATCTCTGCATTTCAGAGTAGCGTCTTTGCACCAATAGTTCACTAGATTCTTGCCATACAAAAAGAGCTCGAATCATAAATAGTATGGGAGCCGTAGTGACTAATATAAAAAATAAACTAGTCATTAAGCGTAGAGACATTTTCGAAAACACTTCAGCTCTCCCGACGCAAACTGATCATGGTTATGTCATCACTTGATTCGAGTCCACGAGTATATTGACCCAGACTAGATTTAATTGCATTAAGTGTGTCTATGGAACTTTTATCATTGTATTTGCTAAGTATTGTTAGCAAACGTTCTTTACCATAAAGCTCCATGTAAAGATCTTCAGCTTCGGTGACTCCATCGGTATATAGAAACAATCTGTCTCCAACTTCTATATGAGTTTCGCAGGATTCAAAGTTAGCATCAGGCATTATGCCTAGGGGAATGCCCTTAGCACTTAATTCTTCAAATGTTCCATTATTTCTGCAT